>JAIFWI010000006.1 GCA_019661945.1 Candidatus Parcubacteria bacterium
CTTGGGCTAAGAGGGCCACGGCTTCTTTAGTATTCTTGTCAGCCACAAATTTCTTGAGCTTTTTAACGACGTCATTCATGGTCGATTTTCGGCGTTGGTTGAAAACGCGCTTCTTTTGCGATGAGCGGAGGGCTTTTTTAGCTGATGATGTGATGGGCATGGGACGATATTACATTAATTACCTAGAAAAGGCAATGGCACGGCCTTCAGAAGGATAGAATTTTTAGGTCCTCGGATCTCCTGTCCACGCCTGCTAAATTGCAGTCGAGGCAGGCCAGACCATAAAAATTCTATCATTCTTTTGGCCTTGGCTAGCGCCTAATAGCTAGAAGCTATATACTATCCCTATGATTTCACGCCTCACCGGCACCATCGTGCATGCTGATACCCGCTTTCTGATTATTGATGTGGGCGGTATTGGTTATAAGGTTTATACCACTGCTGGTATATTAGAGAAAAACCTCTCTGACACCGTCACTTTTTGGACCCATCAGGCTGTGCGCGAAGATGCTTTGGATTTGTATGGCTTCCCCACTAAAGATGAACTGGACTTTTTTGAACTCCTCATTACCATTTCCGGCATTGGTCCGAAATCTGCTTTGAGTATTTTAAATGTGGCTAATCCTGCCACCATCCGCCGAGCTGTGGCCACAGAAGATCCGGCATATCTTTCAAAAACTTCGGGCATTAGCAAAAAGAATGCTGAAAAAATAGTTCTAGAATTAAAAAATAAATTAGTGGTTACGGGCGATGAAGTTGATGCGGCGCACTACTACGGCTCAGATAGTTTGGAAGCGCTCGTCTCACTTGGCTACAATGAACGCGATGCCCGCGAAGCTTTGAAAAAAGTGCCGAAAGATGTCACCGACACCAGTGAATGTATCAAACACGCTCTTAAAATTTTGGCAAAAAAATAGATAAGAAAAAACGCTACCCCTTTTTAGGTGGGCGGCGTTTGAGCTTTTGATTACTAGCGCTCCATGCTCCCGAAGGCCTAACATTCGAGTGAGTTGATGGGCATGCTTGACCCCCACCATCTTTACGCAAACATTTTCCTGATGAACCGGCACACACGCCAAGGCAATCATTAGATCTAATGCACCCCTGAGGTAGACCTTGCATACAGCACCTCCGCCTGAAAAGAAAAACTAACCACCTTAAGTGTAACTCTTCAATACGACGCGTCAACTCGATTTTATTTCGCTCTTCCTATATGATACGGACATGGACAGCATTCTGTACTACATCAAGAAAATCATTCCAAGAAAGATATTCAAGCGAGCCCAGCCGATGTATCACTATCTTTTGGCATTCCTTGGAGCTCTCATATATCGCTTCCCTTCTCGACATATAAACGTTATTGCTATTACCGGCACGAAAGGCAAATCGAGCACGACTGAAATTCTTAACGCAATTCTTGAAGCTGCAGGTAAAAAGACTGCCGTAGCCGGCACAATTAGATTTAAAGTCGGTGACAAGACCTGGGCTAATAAATATAAGATGACCATGCCCGGCCGATTTTTTGTCCAGAAATTTTTACGCCAGGCAGTTGATGCACAATGTGAATATGCCATTCTTGAAATGACTTCGGGCGCGGTCATGCAATTTAGACACAAATTTATTAATTTCAATTCACTAATATTTCTCAATATTTCACCGGAACACATTGAGCAACACGGCAGTTTTGAAAATTACTTGGCCGCAAAATTAAAGCTAGCACGAGCACTTGAAAAATCATCCAAGCGTCCGCGAATTATTGTTTCAAATGCGGATGATAAACACGGTGCTCGTTTCTTAGGTATTGATGTAGAAGAAAAATATGAATTTCGATTAAAACACGCTGAACCGTATATGTCGGATAGATTTGGATTATATTTTATTTATCGCGGCCGAAATATCCGAACGCATCTCCAAGGTACATTCAATGTCTACAATATTTTGGCCGCTCTAACTTATGCTTCAACCCAAGGTATTAGTCCTGAAGTGGCCCAAAAAGGCCTGCAGAAATTAGCAATGATTCCCGGCCGAGTCCAAAAAATTGTTTTGCACAAAGATAATCCTCTAGCTTCAAAACAAGATTTCACTGTAGTAGTTGATTATGCCCACACGGTAGATTCTCTTGAAAAAGTGTACGGGGTATTTAAAGATTCTAAAAAGATTTGCGTCATTGGTAATACTGGTGGTGGGCGCGATACCTGGAAACGTCCAGAGATGGCAAAGATTGCCGATAAATATTGCTCACACATAATTCTAACCAATGAAGATCCGTATGATGAAGATCCTCAAAAGATTTTAAATGAAATGCTGCCGGGCATTACCGTCAACCGCCATGAAATAATTATGGATCGCCGCCATGCCATTAACCGGGCTATTCGTCTGGCAAAAAGAGATGATACCGTTCTCATCACCGGCAAAGGCACGGATCCTTATATCATGGGGCCTCGTAATACTAAAATTCCATGGAGTGATGCCAAAGTAGCTGAAGAAGAATTGGAGAAAGTGCTAGCTGCCAAAAAGTAAATTGAGTTTGGCCCGCGTAAGAGGACCGACAACACCTGTCTGAGAAATACCATATTTCTTTTGGAATGCTTTCACTCCTCGCTCCGTGCATGGACCATAGAGACCTACCACACCACAATTATAAACTCCTGTAGTGGTCAATGCCTCCTGAAGGGCTGAGACATCTGTACTTTGCATTTGTTTTTCGAGATCTATTTTCCAAGTATGTGGTAAATATTTTCTAGCCGCAATCGAAGTAACAGTCCGGCCATATAATTGTCGGTCGCCAAAGAACCGATGCAGTCCAAGAAATGTTTGATAGGCTAAATCTTTTGTTACTGTTTCTTGAATGTTCAAGTTTCGAAATTGGGGTTCGTAAATATATCCATACTCAACAAGAACCGTGGCGGCTTTGGTGACAGTATTACTTGCTCCAATTGCAATAAGATCTTGATCTTCAAGAAGACCTAGGGCCTCGGCTGGATAGGTGCTTTTTTGATTCTTTAGCAGTAATTCATTAAAGATAGCTTCACCCACAACGGCACTAGCCGGAGCATGATCAAATTGTTTTTCAGGAATATAGACCGAGATACCCGTATATTGTCCAGGACCACCCCAGTACCGACCTCCCTCATCATTAACATGCAGGTGAAGAACAATGTCTATATCATTCTCGTTTGCCCATTTATTTATTCCATACAGACGAATGGCTACTTCAGCATTAGCAGCATTATGCGGCACACTTGATGTTGAGACTATTGCTCCTGATGAAACCTGTGCTCGAAACATCGATCGGCTTTGAGTAATGAAATCTTGGATTGCCTGCCTATTATTGGCAAAATAATTTTTAAATGTGTCGGTATAGCCCATCTGGGTCCGGGTAATCTCGACTTCAATTCGTGGATCATGCTTGAGACGATCATAGAGATACTGGCCAATAGCAACAACAACGTCAGACTCACGAATGTTTCCATACTGAGTACCCCAATATTCATCATCATGCCCCGGAACGATGAGAACTTTGACCTTGTTTTCTGGTTCTTGAACGGCTGTTTTGTACTTATTTACAATTTCGACTGGAGTTACAGCATGAACAATTGAGGTTGGACCAATAAGTAGAGAGATGCCCAGCACTAGATATAGTCCACTTCTCTTTTTCATAGATATATATAGTATATGTATTATGCCAGAATTACCAGAAGTCCAAACAACGGTTAATGGAATTAATGACGAGGTCAAGGGCCTTTCTATTACCGATGCCTGGACTGATTACAAAAGTCTCTTTCATGCCAATAAACAGAACATTAAAAATCCTGAGTATTTTTCTCAATTTAAAAAAGATGTGGTTAAGGCAAAGATTACCGGCGCCAGCCGCAAAGGTAAGAATGTTCTGATTCATCTTTCAAATGGCAATACGATTTTAACTCATATGAAAATGACCGGGCATTTTATGTATGGTAAGTATGTATTCGCAAAAAAGAAATGGACGCCTGCGGATCCCACCGGGCCACTTGGTGACCCATATAATAGGCATATTCATTTACTTTTTACATTATCTGACAAAAACCATTTGGCCTTTGCAGACCTCAGGAAATTTGCCAAAGTATTTGTGTTTAAAACAAAAGACGAGCATGAAGTCTTAGACCTGATGCATCTTGGACCCGATCCCCTCTCAAAAAATTTCAGCTATGAACTATTTAAAGAGAAGATTTTGAAACGCTCGAATGGCAGAATTAAACAAGTGCTTATGGATCAAACATTAATTTCGGGCATCGGTAATATTTATTCTGATGAAATTCTCTGGAGCGCTAGTGTCCATCCAGAATCAAAGCCAGGAAAGATCCCCGCCACAAATCTTAAAAAGATGTATGAAGCCTCAAAAGAGATCTTAAAGAAAGGCATTAACTTCGGCGGCGATTCTGATTCAGATTATCGCAACATTTACGGCGAAAAAGGTAAATTTCAGTCAAAGCACAATGCCTACCGTCGAACCGGTGAAAAATGCCCCAAACATGACGGCGGCATCATCGAACGCAAGATGATAGCCGGCCGTTCTGGCCACTTCTGCCCCAAGCACCAGAAGCTCTACAAATAGTCACAGATTTGTACTATAATTAGGGTATGGCAAATCTGGAAAACAACTTGGAGCATACTCCGAAAATAGACACCTCTGAATTAGAAGCAGAAGCTAATTTGAAGCCTGAAGAATTTGATGGGCTTACTGAAGAGGAAGTAGGTGACCTCTACCGTTTATACCACTCTATCCTTGACGCACATGAGGTCCACGTGAACTCAATTCCTCCACCTGAAGTCAGAAAAATACTTCGTGAAGAAATTCGTGAAAAAATTAAGTCATTTCGCAAATAAATTAAATATTCAGTATCCGGAATAAAGCAATCCCTAGAGAAACAGCAACGTTTAGGGATTCTTTTTTTCCCTTCATCGGAATCTCAGCAATAATGTCAACTTGTTTTAACAAAGATTCAGAAATACCGGTAACTTCATTGCCGACAATAAAGAGTACGGGAAACTTCGGTTTTACTTTTTTGTAATCAACTGATTTAGGGTCTTGCTCAAGAGCAATAACCTGCGTTACTTTTTTCTTAAGCTCACGTATTACTAGTAAAGGATTCTTCTTATATTCCCATGGCACAACACTGCCAAGGGAGGTCTTTGAGAACTCTTTGACTTCCCGGCCAAAGCGGTCAAGCGGTGTTGGAGTGTAGCCTGAGAGGTAGATCTTCGTAATACCAGCAGCATCAGCCGTTCGAAAGATCGAGCCGACATTATAAGTACTGCGGATATTGTGAAGTAAAAGATAAGCTTCTTGGGGTTTTTGACGAGTCATGGCCAAATACTAGCCTAGAATAGGATTTTTTCAATTTTTTATATACAATCACCGTATGGATAAAGACCGATATGATTTTGTTCACGCTGAAGTCCCGCTCTGGATGACCTTTGTCTTTTTTGTCATTTTTACTATTGCCGGCGTCGGCTTTTTTTCTTATTTCAATCGAACTGGTTATACCATCAAGGTTCCCGGCAGTTCATTGATCTCAAACCAGTTTCAATATGGCGCCAATGCGGCTTTGGCTAATGCTAACTATTTTGGACAGGTAAAAAGCAGCTTCATTTCTTCAAAAGCCGAGTTTATCGAGGCTGACCTCTCAAACATGATAGTGCGGGTCTACAAAGACGGTGCTATTGTCGAAGAAGTACCAATAAAAACTAAAGGCCGTGAAGGTTCCTGGTGGGAAACGCCGGCCGGTCTTTATAAAGTAGAGAGTAAAGAATCAAATCACTTTTCTTCGATTGGAAAAGTCTACCAGCCCTACAGTATGGCTTTTCAGGGAAACTTTTTTATCCATGGCTGGCCATATCATTCTGATGGTACCGAAGTAGCCAGCACGTATTCCGGTGGTTGCATTCGCCTGACGACCGAAGATGCTAAAAAGATATATGCCCTTGTTTCGGTTGGTACGCCAGTTTTAGTATTTGAAAAAGATTTTGCTGAAGATTCATTTACCTATACTCATGGACCTGAGTTAACAGCCGACCGATATTTAGTAGCAGATTTGAAAAGCAATTCAGTTATCTTGGAAAAAGGCCTCGGTGAAAAAGCTTCAATCGCTTCTATTAGCAAACTCGTTACGGGACTTGTGGCTGCAGAATATATTGATTTAGAAAAAGGCGTCCGGATCACTGAAAGTATGATTGCTTCAACATCAAAACCTCGACTTAAGCCTGGAGACGAGACAACCGTCTACAATTTGATGTTCCCGTTGCTTATGGAATCATCGAATGAGGCGGCTGAGGCCATTGCCCGGCCGCTCGGACGGGACCGTTTTATAGGTCTCATGAATGATAAGGCTATGGCTATCGGTATGAAAAACACTACCTTTGCCGATCCATCAGGTGTCAGTGCTTATAATATTTCTACAGCAGAAGATCTCTTTGCCTTGGCCAAATATATTTACAACAACCGCAGCTTCTTATTTAAAATTACTACCGGCAATCTAACAACCAGCGCCTACGGCAAAACTACGTATCAAAATCTCAGCAACTTCAATCTCATTCCAACAGTGGCTGATACATTTATCGGCGGCAAAATCGGCAAAGGCACCCAGGCTGGTGAAACATATTTAGGTGTGTTTGAGGTGACGATCAAAGGTGAGAAGCGCCAAATCGCTGTCATTATTCTCCACTCCGATGAACTCTACAGCGATATGAATATTATCTTCAATTATATCAATTCCGTTTATCCGTAAGAATTTATTTAGGATCCCAACCGCAAATAATTCCTCCTGAATCCCAAGGTGTAATTGTCGTAGCCCCTGGCAATACACAACTGTTAGTCGGACCTTCGAGCGCATAGCGAAATAGTATGGTCGGATTGCTTGCTGACCCAGACACCTGATATTCTGCTCCCCAAAACGGAACATATGCGTTGATAAGAATAGCATTGGGGGTTGCCAGTGAAGGCAAATATTGTCCCAGCTGTTGATTGAGTGGTGAACCTTCTACACCATAGATTTGAGTAACCATGCCACATCGTCCTGTAACTGCTTGGCCAGAAACAGTGCCTACACTTGGAGATTTACCAAGACAGTAGAGCCCAATACCACCGGAAGTATTGGCGACATCATATGGATAAGTACCATACTGGAGATAGTAGAGATTTATAACATTTCGATACTCTCGGACCGCTTGAATTGTAGCAATATTACGAGCTTTTTTTCGAGCAATATTAAGACTGCCGAATACTACTGAAGATAAAAGTCCGATAATAGAAATGACAACCAATAATTCAATGAGTGAGAAACCTTTTTTCGTACTGACAGGTATCATTATTCTTTTATAGTAGCATAAAAACAGAACATCTCGCCAAGAAAAAAGTTTGTCGTCACAAGTATTTTTCTACTGAAAAATCTCGCGACCCCGCCTCGGCCCGTCGGCCTCCGGCTCGGACACGTTTAAAACTTTGTGCCACAAACTTTTAAACGTGTCCGCCCAGTAGGAATCGAACCTACGACCCTCTGCTTAAAAGGCAGGTGCTCTACCAACTGAGCTATGGGCGGAATGTACAACGTTTATATCACAAAAATCACAAAATTAAAAGCTCAGAAATATACGTGCCCGCCCGAAGCTTTAGCGAAGGAGGGGCAGGAATTTGGAGAAAAGTCTAACTACTCTATTGTTTTTTGACACCAAGTTGCAGTCCCTAAATCAAGCGTTGTTTCTGCATTACCACACTTCTGCGCCCCTCCCTCCAAAATCCATATAATGAGAACGCTTTTACATAGTTGTCCGGTACTATCATAGGTACAGGTATAGGTACCACCTGAATAGGTTGAACCAAATAGAGAGTACTTCTTGATACTCGGTGCTGGTAATGATGGCATGTATCGTAAAAGGATAGTATTTAGAGTAGGACTAACTGGCACTCCACCGCTAAATTCATCCCAGCATCTATTACCACTAAATGTTGCCGCACCAAGACAAAATGTTCCTGAGCCTGGATCGGGATACTCACCATTATCACTATAGGCCAGAGCAAAAGCATTTTTGTACTGTTGAATTGTCTGAATAGTAACTGCATTTCTGGCTTTCATCCGAGCAGCATTAAGAGTGGCTAATGTAATCGATGACAAAAGTCCGATAATTGAGATGACTACCAAGAGTTCTATAAGCGTAAAACCTTTTTTCACAGATATTAGAGAGTATTATTACAATTACCGAAACCGGCTCGGACTTTATTGATGGCATCAATAGCGGTGTAGCCTGGTTTTTGGAGGCGTGCATTAGCGATGAATGAATCAAATGATTGTTTGACGACATCTGGGTTTGGATGAGTGACCTTACACTCTCCCTCAACCTTGATGAGGTTTGTTGGAATTGAAGCTCCAGCTAAATCATTGTTTCTAAAGGTAACGTTACTCCAGGAATTTTTACCGGTTCTATCAGTACTGAGATTTTTGACAAGAAGCGGACGTGTCCAATCATAGACAATGTTTCCGGAAACAATCATGTCATGAACACCAATAGCTTTTTCTTGGAATATGCCGTAGCCTGGTGCAAAGCTGAGCGCTGCTTGATCTTTAATATCGACATTGTTGAAAGCAATAATGTTATTTGAGATTGTGGCGCTTAAAACATTGGCAATTTGTATGCCATATCCTCGCTGGCCATTTTCGGTCATACTGCCGATATTTCTGGTGCCGATCATAACATTGCCTGATATTTTGCCAGTCACTCCACCAAGACTGATCGGGCCTTCACCATTGACCAAGCCGAAATCGAGATGAATTGGATTGTTATAGAAGAAATTATTCTCGATCACTCCTCCAGAGCGCGCCTGAAGCCCATTATGCGCGGCATTAGCAAAAATATTATTTCGGACAACGATATTTTTATTTTTGCCAGTGAGATAGACATTGTGGTCATGAACGGTGCCGCCTGAGCCATCAGCTTTTCGGCCGTTTTTGTCAAAAACGTTTCCCTCGATGAGGATACCATCAATGCCTGAAAAATATATACCATTCGGCGGATAGAGTTGTTTGTAATTTTCAACAATAACAGAATTGCGGACGGTTACATTTGGAATATAGCGCTGAAGTATTTCATCTGCATCTTCTTTTGTATGAATAGTAATGCCTTTTGAAAATTGTTCGATATAGCAGTCAATAACACTGATATATCCAGCATCGTTGCCAACGAGACCAACACCGGTTGAGCCGCTACCAAAAGGAGGTCGTTGAGTATCCTTAAGATGAACGCCAATAAGGGCAAAATATTTTGTGACCTGATCAAGATAGACCGCGGTGCCGCCATTTATCTCTTCAATGATTGGCCGCTCACCCTCACCATATGCTCCAAGTACTAATGGTTTCTGAGCTGACTGACCGCTTAACGGTTTATTATTTTCATCATAATTGTTAAAGGTAATCTTCCAGGTGTCGCCGCGCTTCAAGAGAATAAAGTTGTAGCCGCCCGTGTCAATTAATTTTTTAGCGGCCAGAAATGTTTTAACGGGCTCGGCTCGAGTGCCAGGATTGGTATCATCCCCTTCCGACCAAGAGACATGGATCACTTTACTAGTACTGTCAGGAACATACGGAGAATTGCTGGTAGCTGGAGGATTATTTAGTGGAGGCAAAGGCTGAGATGGTGGCAGTGGAGTTGTAGTAATTGTTACTGACTTTACCTCACTTCCGCCTGCACCAGTACACGCTAAGGAATATGTTTGATTTGATGTTAACGGACCAACAGTTTGTGAACCTGATGTCGTCTTACTGCCTGACCAGTTGCCACCTGCTGAACAACTAGTAGCGTTGGTGCTAGACCAGGTGATGCGAGCTGTTTGGCCTTTAGTAACACTTGCTGGAGCAGTCAGAGTTACTACCGGTCGTGGAACTGTAACGGGCGGTTGAGTAACATTAGCATTTGTGACAGAGAAAGTAATAGTTGTCGGTGTACCGGCTATCATTCTGCCATTAACCTCTCTGCTTAATGTAGCAGTAAGTGTGTGTGTTCCATTGGTGAAAAATCCAGAAGGTAAGGAATTTAAATTTCCAGACGTATCACCTCCGAGAGAATAAGGGGCTGTTTCCTCTGTCCGATAATTGCTTTGGTTGTCATAGCCAAATTTAATATTAGAAAATCCAGATGAATTTGATACTTTTGCTTCAATATTTAGTTTTCGAGTCGTGAATTTTGAAAAATCAATAACTGCACCATTCCGTAATGGACTAAAGCCTGAAACTGCTGTATCAGTATCAGCATTCACTAAGATAAATGTAATTGTGCCGGTAACTGGAGCCGGGGTAGGCGTAGCTGTAGGTCCGGGAGTAGCTATCGGTGGAGGAGTAGCTGTTGGTCTTGGAGTTGAGATTGGAGACTGACTAGGTTGTGGTGATTGGGTTGAAATAGGAGCATTCTTGACTGAAAAGGTAATGACTTTAGGTGTTCCTGAGATCATCGAGCCATTAACATCTTTATGCGGTGTAACAGTCAGAGTATGTGTACCAGCAGTAAAAAATCCATCAGGCAATGGTACTAAATTGCCACTCACATCTCCGTACATTGAATATGGGTCAATAGCCTCGGTCCGATAATTATTCTGACCGTCATAGCCAAACTGAATATTTGATATACCATCCTGCGCATCAACAAAAGCTTGAATGGTAAGTTTCTTTGGTAATGTCGCCAAATTTAATTCTGCTCCATCACGAAATGGATTAAATGTTGAAATCGGTGTATCAGTATCGGCATTGACCAAGGCAATATTTTCTACAGCAAAACTATTGATAGTAAAGGCTGGACACTGAACCGTAATACTTTGGTTGCCTGATTGGACTTTAAGTGAGGCATTTTTTGAACCAGCGGTAATGTATTTCTTGGTGATTTGCCCTGATGAACCTGACAGCCCTTCTGAACCAGACCAGGTATATACCGGTGACTGAGTGGATCCAGCTGTTATCGTCGCTTTCCAGGTTACGGCATCACCGACCTTTACTGGTGAAACAGGAGAAACGCTACAGCTTGCGGCAAGTGCAGTTTCATCAATGAGTTTAAGACGCAACGTCACTGTTGCACCAGCCGTACCCTTAAGACCTGTCAGCGGATATGGTTTTGCGGTAATAGTATGATCTCCAAGCGAAAGATTCCAGGCGTGAAAATCTGTGCCCGTATCTCCGGCGAAAGCAAAGGGCGCTGTGTTTTCGGTAATAAAACTTGGATTACCATCTAAACCGAAAATGACACTCTCTGTATTTAAAACATTAGCTCGAAGATTAAAATTCTTAGCTGGCAACAACGATCTGAGGTTGAGCGTAACGCTGCCTGTAAGATTTTCATAACCGACAATAGGAACATTGGTGTCGGCATTGATCAGCGCAAAACTTGTTACAGATGCAGGGGAAGCTGTTGTAGACATAACCTGTGAAAGAAGTGAGGTCCGGCCGCCTGTCTCGGTATTAATAAACGGAATTGTAGATCCGATAATTGCTATGCCGATAAGTGAAAGAACAGTTCCGATTATTTTTAAACGCATATATGAAAGTGTTATTAGGTACACTCTATTATATATGGATATTGCCGGGCTTGCTATGAGGTGTTATTCACAGGCCTTTCCCTTATAAGGAAAGGATGAACATTTCTAAGCCACTGCCGAAGTCAATAATCCCTCGCCTAGCATCGTGATAGAGAGATACAAGCTTTGAAGATGTGGTCTGAAGTTCAGTTTCCTGGAAATTCTTGAGAAATCCCTGGGATTTTTGGTATACAAAAGGATTGAGACCGGCATCTTTTGCATTTTTAGCTGATTTTGCTTGGAATAGTGCCTTAATCTGCCAAAAAAGGATACCATGGATCTCTTCATCAGAGATATTTTTGCGTTTAGCTTTGGTATAAAGGACCCATAATTGCTTTCTGTCACGCTTACCAAATGCGTCCGTGAGCGCAAAGATCTTGAAATCCCCGCCCCGCGAAGCCTCGGCGGAGTGGGGTTCGTCAAACTCCTGCACTTTCTCCGCATGCTTTTCAAACTTTTTTACTTCCCCTGCATTTAGTTCGCCCTCAAGTACAACAAAAATATTTTCTGACTCGGCAATATCCTTAAGTCGCTCGAGTACAACAGGCTTGGCTTCTTTGTTTCTAAAAACATTATCAAGTTCAACAATTGTTTTCTGTGAAAATAATCCCATACCGCTTATATGTTCATCGAGACTCGATTCCGTAAATGTCTCATCAGTAATCCTGACATGTGATGCATCAGGCTTTTTCTTCACCAGGGAACCTACAAGTTCATGAAGCTTCGAGCGTGATTTTTCTGTATCCGAGCCGTAAAGAAGATAGATCATATATTATGAAGTTTCCATATCGCCCCAGGTTTGACCGACGGATCTGTTTGAGACAATCGGCACGCCTTTCGCTTGCTCGGGAGTTAAGACGTCTTGCATAATGTTTTGAATTTCATCAAGAAGGCCGTCTACTAAACTGTCTTTGACTTCAAAGATGAGTTCGTCGTGAACCTGGAGAAGCATGTGCACATCTTTTTTTAGATTTTCCTTTTCGAGATAATCATTAATTCTAATCATGGCTACTTTAATAACATCAGCCAATGTTCCTTGAATTGGCGCATTAATAGCCATGCGTTCTGCCTGGGCTTTAATGTGGGGCATATGAGATTTAATATCTTCAAAATATCTCTTGCGCCCAAAAATTGTTTCCGTGTATCCCCTTCTCTCAGTTTCAGCCTTAACATGATTGAGATAATCTGCGAGGCCGGTGAATGTAGAAAAATATTCATTATAGAAAGTCTGAGCCTCTTCGCGCGTACCGCCCAAATTTTGTCTCAATGCATTCACTCCCATACCGTACAAAATACCGAAGTTAATAATTTTCGCTTTGCGACGCATTTCTTTATCAACTTTTTCGGCTGCCACTTTAAAAACCTGTGAAGCTACTTCGGTGTGAACATCGCGGCCGGATTTAAAAATCTCAACCAGCTTTTTGTCTTGAGACATAATAGCCGCTAAGCGTAATTCCATCTGAGAATAATCAAAGGCCACAAGCTTCGAACCTTTGTCTGCAATAAATGCTTTTCTAATTTTTCTACCCTGCTCGGTTTTAATCGGAATATTTTGAAGATTGGGATTGAGCGACGACATTCGGCCGGTGCTTGCCCCAACTTGAATAAAGGTTGTGTGCAGACGGCCATCTTTTTCAATAAGATTTGGAATGCTATCTATATATGTTGAGAGAAGCTTTTGCAATTCTCGATACTGTAAAATACAAGCGATGATTGGGTGGAGATCACTCATCTTTTGTAATTCTGATTCGCGCGTTGACTGTGCGCCGCCCGCTGTCTTTTTCATTCCTTTGACCTTGAGACCCATTTTCACAAACAACACTTCTCCCAATTGTTTCGGCGAATTAATATTAAATTCCTCTCCTGCATGTTTCCAAATATCTTTTTGAATTTTTTCGAGCTTTTCATGATATTCAGTACTCAATCGTTTTAGATGATCTGCATCAATTCTAATACCACGGGTATGCATTTCAGCCACAATCGGTATAAGCGGTCGTTCAATATCAAGATAGACATGTTTTAGATTTCTTTTTTCGAGTTCAGCAAAAATAATTTCTTGGGCTCCAGAAAAAGAATCCGTCTTGGCAAAACGTAGAGCATCTTCAAGCTGTGGATTAGTAATACTTGAATCAACAACCGATAAGGCCACAAGAGTTTCCTGAAGTTTCACCGAATCTATAGATTCGGTGTCCCGAGGAGCTTCAGCGGAGTGGGACTCAGGATCATCGCCAAATGCATCGGTTAGTCCTAAAATTTCTTTAACTCTCACTTGAAGAGAACGGAAGCCAAGTTCTTGAAAAAGATTTTCAACGTGTTTAATATCAATAGTATCTTTCCAATCTTTTTCTGGCAGTTTAAATTCAATTGGCGCATCTCGGCGAATAGTGGCCAGCATTTTTGAAAAGAGCGCTTCTTCCTCTCCTTCTTTCAAAAGACCAATAATACGCTCCGTTAAGCCGGCTTGTTGAAATTTTTTGGTACTCTTCTTTAATTCTTTATACATATTCTCAATCGTACCGAATGTCTGAATGAGAATGGTGGCAGTTTTTTCGCCAATGCCTTTGATACCAATAATATTATCTGAAGGGTCACCGCGTAGTCCCTTAAAATCTGGAATAAGTTCCGGTCCAAAGCCGTAGCGATCGATAACCGCTTTTTCATCATAAAGAATAGTGTCCTTAATTCCTTTCTTCAAAGTGTAAACCTGAACTCTTTTATCATAAATGAGCTGCATCGTATCCATATCGCCTGAAGCAATAATCGTATCAACTGTTGTATCTTTCTTCATCATCTCAACAATGGTGCCGAGCATATCATCAGCTTCAAAACCGGGTTTGTCATAGATCGGAATGGAAAAAGCTTCAAACACATCGCGAGAGCGAATCATTTGAGCAACTAAAGCTTCATCAGCTTTTTTTCGTCCTGCCTTATAGTCTTTATAAGCCTCGTGACGATAGGTGGCTTGTGGAAGATCATATGCCGCCACGACATAATTTGGTTTAAAATCCTCAATAATTTTCATGAGCATCGTCGCCAAGCCGTATAATCCTCCGGTCGGCTCACCTTTTGGTGACGCGAAATCAGGTAAAGCATGGTAGGCTCGATGCAAAATAGCATGCGCGTCAAGAAGAATAAGTTTTTTATTCTTCTCTTTGCTTTTTGGAGTTTTTTCTTGTTTTTTTACCATTCAATTTCGCGAGTGTTCTCATCAACAAACGTAAAACTCACCTTCTTAATATCATGTGATAAAATTCCTGCAACTCTTTCAGGCCATTCAAGAAAAATAAGATTCTTGGTATTAAAGGTTGTGTCTTTCCAACCAAGTTTTAAAAGTTCATGACCATCCTTGAGACGATAGGCATCTATGTGAATAAACTGATCAAAGTTTTTATCTTTTAAGGGATATTTTTTTTCAATAACAAATGTTGGGCTAGTCACCGATCCTTCAATACCAAGTATCTTAGCAACAGCCTGAGTAAATGCCGTTTTTCCTGAGCCCAGTTCACCGACAAGACCAACAATACATGCTCCATTTGATTTGGGCATAATTGTTTTCACAAAATTCTCTGCCAGCTCAGCTGTTTCAGCCAGACTTTTGGATATAAATTTCATAGGGGCATTCTACCATACATGGAAGGCCCCCCACGCGTTAGGCGTAGGGGGCACAATAGGTTGGAACAATCACGGGTTCGGGCCGACAGATGGCATCATGCCCCGGACCAGCTTGTTTTGGTACGGTGTCTGCATGAGCCCGAGCCCGGTCTGGCGCCTACTCGTCGAGTATGACCTGCTTTTGGCCAGCTGCGGTACGGGCTGACGGTACGACCCAGCGTAGTCAGGGTACCGGTCATATGCCGGCAGTGGCCGCTCCTCGTAGCTTGAACGGTAGTAGCGCCTCCGGCGATACTGCGGCGGGTACGGATTGTCCGACCATCGGTAGAGGCTGCGCCGATCGGGGTCAAACCGCGGCGGACGGTCTTGGTAGTACGACGGATGCGGACAATAGCAGCCCGCCTGAACAAAGGCCAGAACGAGAAGTATGGGCACGAGACAAAACTTGGCGAACATAGGGCATCTCCTACTCAAGAGTTTGTCGATCTTTTCCGGATCTAAATATATCATGCTTGTACACAAAAGTCAATGGTCTGTTCCAGCTACAACATAAACCTGATACAATAACGGTACATGGTAGTCTTTAATGAAGAAAAACAAGACGAAAAAGTTGAGGCCTTACATAAGGAAGAAGAAGAAAATCTAGCCCGGACACTCTCAAAAAAATACAACGTCAGTTATATTGACTTAACAACAGCTGCCATCAACAGCGATGGGTTGCGCTCAATAACTGAAGCTGAAGCTCGAGAAGCAAATCTGGCCGTCTTCGATATTGTTAATAAAAAACTTAAAGTTGCTGTCCTTGCTCCCAACAATGAGAAAACTATTAAGGCTCTCACCATTCTCAAAGATAAAGGCTACATTCCGACGGTGTATATGACATCGATTGAGAGCCTCAAAAAAGTTTGGGCCCGCTACAAAGATTTGTCATTTTCATTTGAAACCAGAAGCGGCGCTCTCGATGTCTCTAATGAAGAAATTACGGCATTTCTCAAGGAAGTTCATAGCTTAGAAGATATTAAGAAACTCATTGAAGTAATTCTCGTTCAAAAGAAGGGCTACAAAACTTCGCGCTTGCTCGAAATTGCTATTGCCGGAGCATTAGCCCTCAATGCTTCCGACGTCCACCTCGAGCCTCAGGAAAAAGATGTCCTGATGCGCTTTCGACTTGATGGAGTGTTAACCGAAATCGCTACATTTGATAAAGAGACGTATAATCTTCTACTTTCGCGTATTAAACTTCTCTCTGGCATGAAATTAAATGTGAAGGGTGCACAGGACGGACGCTTCAGTATTGTGCTTGAATCTATGGAGATTGAAATCCGATCCTCTGCCCTGCCAAGTGCCTATGATGAATCTATCGTCATGCGTATTTTAAATCCCGATGCAATTTCTGTGCCGCTCGAAAGCATGGGTATTCATCCAAAACTATTAGATATATTGCTCCGGGAAATTAAAAAACCCGAAGGCATGATTTTAACAACTGGGCCAACGGGCTCTGGTAAGACTACAACGCTTTATGCATTTCTGAAAAAAGTATATTCAACGGAAACAAAAATTATTACCATTGAAAATCCAATTGAATATCACTTAAAAGGTATCGTTCAAACGCAGGTTAATGAAGATAAGCAATATACATTTCTTGAAGGATTGCGCTCAGCACTTCGACAAGATCCAGACATTATCATGGTTGGTGAAATTCGTGACACAGAAACCGCTGAAACAGCTATCAACTCGGCTCTGACCGGTCACTTGGTATTCTCAACGCTTCACACCAATAATGCAGCAGGTACATTCCCTCGCCTCATTGATCTTGGTATTAATCCAAAAATTTTAACATCGGCCGTATCAGTATCGATGGCCCAGCGTTTGGTACGACAATTATGTCCGCATTGTCGAAATGAAATAGTTCTTGAAGGACACACCAAAGAGTTAGTGCACAAAATTCTTAACAGTATTAAAAATAAAGATGAGTACATTGATCATATGCCGACAAAAATCTCTGAACCTAAGGGCTGTGATAAATGTAACTTTACTGGTTATAAAGGTCGCATTGGTATATTCGAAGCAATCTTACGAAGTGAAAGAATAGAAAAAGTTGTCCGAGAAAGCCCAAGTGACTATGAAATATGGAAAGCCGCGGAAGATCAAAATATTTTAAATATGCGTCAGGATGGCATTATCAAAGTTTTGAATAGTGTCACTTCCCTTTCTGAACTTGAGCGTGTGATTGATTTGGAAGCTGAGAGGTAAAAGCAATATAAAACAAAAGTCGGCCCTGTTGAAGTTGCCCTGTTTCAGAAAAGGCGTAGTATGAGCGACAGGCCGCCTTCGAAAACTTCGGCGAGCCAAAGAAAAATCCACTACATAATTCTCTAGACAAGACTTTTAATATAAAAATTAAAAGCTAAACGTTTCCCTAAGGATAACCACAGTAACGTTTACCGAGGTAAAGAACCATAGTGTCCTCGAAAAAACGCTATGAAGCCTGGAAGGGCCTGTTGTCTAGAGAATTATTGAGTGGATTCTCTTGCTGTTAAAAGCACTAGTATCTTATCACATATATTTTTATATGTCAATCTGAAGCATTGATCGCTGCTTCGATATGTGGCCTCATTTCGTCTCTGAAATTATGATAGAATATGACCATGGAAGAGACACCTATACCAGAAGAAGGAGTGTTTTTGGACTCAACCCTGCGGCCGGACCGTTGGGATGATTACATTGGCCAGAAAACTATTAAGGATAATCTTCATATACTCCTAACCGCTGCTCAAGAACGCAAAACTGTGCCTGAGCACATTCTCTTTTATGGACCTCCTGGACTTGGAAAAACGACCCTGGCCCATCTCATAGCCAAGGAAATGAATACTCAGATGAAAGTGACCTCGGGTCCGGCTATAGAAAAAGTTGGAGACTTGGCTTCGGTCCTGACAAACCTTTCTCCCGGCGATATTCTTTTTATAGATGAAATTCACCGTTTAAATAAGGCTATTGAAGAAGTGCTCTATCCAGCTATGGAATCGGGCAAACTTGATATCATTATCGGCAAAGGCCCATCGGCAAGAACGATTCAACTCGATCTACCACCATTTACATTAATTGCAGCTACAACACGTATTGCTCTTCTCTCCTCGCCGCTTCGCTCACGATTTTCTGGAGGAGTATTCCGTTTGGAATTTTATTCTCATGATGAAATAGAAGAAATTGTCCGCCGATCTGCAAAGATTTTAGGAATAACGTTATCAAAAAAAGCAGCTGAGGAAATTGCTAAGCGCTCACGCTTCACTCCGCGTACCGCAAATTATTTTTTGAAACGTGTCCGTGATTATGCTCAGGTTCATAAGAAAGAATTGGATCACGCAGCTGTACACGAAGCCTTAGAGATGCTCGGTGTTGATCATAAAGGCTTAACTCAATCAGACCGGACAATTTTGGAAACTATTATTCAAAAATATAATGGTGGGCCGGTAGGATTGAATACCATTGCTGCTTCCCTTTCCGAAGAACAAGCCACCATTGAAGAATTCAATGAACCCTATCTTATTCAAATGGGACTGATTGAACGCACACCGCGTGGCCGAACTGCTACGACTGATGCCTACTCACACTTAGGTATGAATCCACCGGAGGAGCAGAATAAACTTTTATAAAAAACAGCGGGCACCCCTTTTGAAGGGGTGCCCAGGTACGCACTTGGCGTAAGCGTTGGAACTCTTGGTGAATGAACATGGGCCGCGGGGAGATCAGGCGGGGACGAGATGCTCGCACTCGACACGGGTCTTGGCGTCGATGGTGACGTTCAGCTCGCCGTTCGAGTGGATGAGTGCGCCGCGGAGGGTGTAGAAACCCCGCGGCAGCCCCTCGAGCTGTTCGGCGCCGGCGATGGTGGCGGGACAATCCGGGATGGGCCCGGTACCGTACTCGGCGACCTGTCGACCCTGGGGAATCTCCGAATTGCAGAACCGGACGTCGGGGCCGTCGGCCGATGGCACGATCTGGACCCGACCGATGTCGACACGGCTCTTCTCCCCGTGTTGGACGCCGGCCTCCTGGGCGGCGTAGTGAAGGGCTTCGGGCTGTTCAGAAGTACGCAATTCGCGACGTGTGGGCGTGGAGCTCATGAGCAGATCCTTTCTCCAAGAGCGTTACCTTACCAAAGATTATACCTCTACCATAAAATTGTAAAGCATTAAGATATATCCAAAGAGAAAGGGCGACACCGGAGTGTCGCCCTTCTTTTTTTACATAAAACAGATGTACAGATTACAGATGGGCCGATGTCGATCAGCCCTTGGTCGGGGGCGGCAGCGTCGGCTCCGACCGCTTGGTCAGGATGTCGACGCTGGTGATGACGATGTTGACGAGGTCGGAGTCCTGGTTGTACCAGAGCTCGTTCTCGCCATCGCCGCCGTCGATCGTGCCGCGGGGGGTCAGGGGGCGCTGGCCGTCGTAGGGCCGACGGATCTCGAAGAGGTCGTAGTCCTCGCCGCCGACGAGGGTGTCGGTGCCAGCGCTGAGGTAGAAGTGGTTGTAGCCGTTTCCGCCCCGGACGATGTCGTCACCATCCTCGCCGCCCATGACGTCGCCGCCGTCGCCACCCTCGATGAGATCGTTGCCGGTCCCGCCGAAGATGAAGTCGTTGCCGGAGGCGCCGTAGAGCTTGTCGTTCCCGGAGCCGCCGTAGAGGTTTGCGTCGCCGGCGTCGTAGTCCGCGGGTTCGACCGCCCGAAGGATGTCGTTGCCGCTGCCACCGTCGGCGTAGGACCAGACGTCGGGTTCGACGTACTCGCCCCGCGGGATGTAGACCTGCGGGGCGTCCATGTAGATGGTGTCGCTGCCCGAGCCGCCGTTGACGGACACAGACATCGAACCCTGGACGCTCCGCGGGTCGGTGATGAGCACCGCCCCCGCCACCTTCTTGAAGGTGATGGTGTCGTTGCCGCCCTGCCCGGTGATGTAGACCGAGTTGTAGCTCCCGGTCAGGCGCGTGTTGTCCACCAGCACTTTGTTCACCTCGCGCTTCAGCGCGAGCTGGGGGCCCTTGCGGCCCATGCTCAGGGTGAGCGTGATCTTCTCGGCCGCGGACGTGCCGACGATCGAGAGATTGGTCCAGAGCTTGTGGTCGTCCATGACCTGGACGTTGGTGTCGATGCTCAAGGGCGCCGGCGGTGCCGCTGCCATGAGCTGCCTCGACTCGAGGCCCTCGATGAGGGCGCGCTGGATACAGGCGGTACGACGGGAAAAGATGCTACGCAGCATGGGATGCTCCTTCTCTGTATGGCTACATAGGCGTAGCCGAGCCAGATTCAGTTCTAAGGCAACCTTCCAAGGCAGCCCTATACCAAATCTTCTGATGGGTATATTATCATATTACTTTACTTTTGTCAATATATGTTTAGTGGTAATCCTGCTTGTGGTTTTTTATGAGTTCAGCTTGTTCAATAGCCTCCTTGGGAGTGTATTCACCTGTTCGCAGGCGCCGACGAATATCATGAAGTGCCTCTACTTACCCATCATTTGCACCCATGGTCTGGACAACATTTATAGTGTTTAAAACAAAGTTCTCCGGATCTCCAACATTTAGTCCTCCTTCAAAAGTATTGAGTTTCATTAGATGAGACCAGTGAAATAACTACGGGTAAAAAATGCTATAACAAATCCAATGGCTACAGCCAGTACAAATATTCCAAATGTTTTAAGACTTTTTATGCGAGAGAGTTCTCGGACAACCAGTCCGCCAATCGGAGCGAGGATAACATATGGCAAGGCCGTAGTGGCAAATCCAAAGCCGCTAAATTGTTTGCCGTAGCTGGTGAGGCCCATGAGATCACCGGCAAGTTTTGTGCCGTAATCAATGACATCTTTCGGACCAAAGAAAACCATCAATCCGATGACAAAACCAAATGCCAGATTAGTAATAATATTTAAAAGATTTGTGCCCTGATTCATTCCTGGCATTCCGCCCATACCATTTTGAAAAGGATTCATATGCGCTCAATAATACACCTGATTAATACTTATGGACAGGCTTAGAACTTGTTTCTTCTCTTCTGTCCTCTTTTGATCTGGAAATGATAGTAGAAAAATATAATTACTGAAAAACAGAATGTTAAAAGATATACCAAATTCATTGAAAAAGAAATTGCATACCGTAGTAAATTCATTCCCACAAAGAAAACAATCGTAAATCCAATAATTTTGTTGAGCGGGTATAATAATCCAATTGGAGATGAATCTAAGGCCCTCTTTGCATTCCGTATCTGTATATATCTTCCAACTAAAATTGCAGAAAAAAATATAATGTATATTAATAAGAGTGGGGCCCATGAAAACCTTCCCCACACATCAGTAAGTGTGGCAGAAATAACCAACATGATTACTAATGCAGCGCCGAGAATAGATACTAACAAAAGAAAAATAATCCTTAACAATGATTTGATCACGTTAATACAATTATACTATACCTCAACTATATAGGTAACTATGGTTGGGTCGGCAGGTGTTAGGGGTCAGGTATGCTCTATAGAATAAATATCTTAAACTTTTGGATGTTTTGCTAAATCATCTAAATAGGCATTGTTTGCCTCAAGTTTAGATCGGGCAGATTCTACTTCTGTTGTTTTATTGTGAAGTTCTTCTTTCAGTGCAATAGTCTTTTTCTGAATACGTGAAATGAGAAAGCTTCTGCGTATTGCACTTGGAATTGAAACCAGTACCCCAATCAAAATTCCGGTGACTACTGCCGCTATAAGTATTATCGCCAACGATCCGTCAATCTGCCAAGCCAAAAATGTCACCGTTATAACCGTGATATTTTGTAAAGCAAAGATTACTGCAAACCCTCCAAGCACCAAACCAATTAAAAGAAATATCATAACTCATTGTATCACATAGTAGTTCGAATTCCTTTAGATATGTCGGCAGGTAGATAGTGTTAGAACCTATTTTGCTATTTTCTGATTTTAAAAGACTTACTAAATGCCTGAACAATTGGTGTTCTATCCTCACTTAGTCCATCCGCTTCATCAATACGAATTTGGTATTGGTCAAATAATTTGCTTGAATCTAAATTAAAATTACTTGTACCGTCACGGAGTGGTATTTCTCTTGGGTCAAGATACCATGAGAAACGTCCATCACTTGCCTTAACTGATTTTCCACCATTCAACACTATTAGGTTGGTGTAACCATTAGAATCTGTGCCCACAATATATATTTGGACCTCCTTCATCCCCTTTGATTGCCACTCGATACTATTCGCTGAATCTACCCGCCATACTTGCCCGGCTTGAGGTGAAGTAATAGAAATAGAAATTAAATCAGATCTATACCTCAAGGTAAAAACAGCATCGGAGTTACTACAAATATATTGTCCTGTATTTTGTATATCGCCACAAACATAAGCAATGTATTTAATATCGGCCATTAATAAAGGACTGTTTTTTACAATATCAGAATGAGTTAAGATGACAGCTCCCCTGTCAACACCGCCATCCGAAAGAGATTTTGAGATATACGTTGGGGCTTCTTCAAAATTATATCTTTGTACAAAATCATATTGCTTTACAACGATTTGTGGATTTACGAGTGTAACGTTTGAAAACCATTCAAATTGCATGTGAAAGAAACCATCATCATTTATCGTATAGCTTTCTTCGCCATCTGGTAAACTGACTTTTATTGATGGCAAGGTAGTAGCAGTCGGAGTATTTGTAGCATTTTTATTAACTGCCTCAGTCTGCAATAATTGATCTGATTTTGTCTTTGCGCCCAGGTAATAGATACTTCCACCTATAGTTAGAACTGCAATTAGTAAAAAAACAAGCAGAGGAGTAAAACCTCTTTGTGAGTTTTTCATATTGAGATAATTATACCCCATAATTAAATGAGTATATAGATGGGCTTGGTTGGGAGCTGGACGGGCTTAGAACCTGTTTTGTATAAAAAAATAGGCCCCGCTCGTTATTACAAGCGGGGCACCTGGTCAAGCCAGGATTTTCGAAAGAACCTTCAGAAAGAGCTGCCGAACTTGTGAGGCGAAGATCCAAGACCTCACCAAGTTCAAAGGGTTGTCCAGAGGGACTGCGTGTCCCTTGTCGTGTCTATGATTTATTCGGAAGCTAACCCTTCCTAATACCGCCGATAAATCACAGAAACCTAGGCCTGATTGAGAAATAGACAGGCTTTTGCAGATAATCAACCAAACTCTGCAGAAGCAATGGATAACCACGATCTTCGCACTTACTTATATCCTCTTCACTGATTAATCATCCATTACAATTCACCAGTGACACAAATGAGGGGCGAAGAGTCAGACTAGAACCGAACCGGTGCCAGGACCCGCTGACCGAGGGATACCTGCACTGAGCTGTGATAGATTATAGCACAGTCATAATATTTGTCAACCTTTTTAGTGTAGTATTAAGAAATACGGCTCAATAGAGCCTTCCATTCGCTGGGTCGGGAGATGAACAGAATTAGAACCTACCAGGTATAAATAAAAAAACTTTCGCCTGTTGAGCAAAAGTCTTTGTTTCGTGGTTACCTCCGAATCCTACCGTGGTTGAGCATGAAGTCAGGTGGAAAACGGAAAATGTCGAGGTCCAACTTCGTTGTTATGCGCTTCCCCTGTTCGTCCACCGTAACTTCAGTCTCCTTGACAACGGCATCGATGATCACACGCCGCATCACTCCAAAAAATGATTCGATGACCCCATTGATCGTCTCTGATTCTGGCTCTGTATCACTTTCAATAAAGCCCGTAACAAACTCATAATCAGAAAAGGGTTCTTCCTGACCATCAATGTGATACCAGATCGTGTGCACGATCTCAGATTCAGCACTAGAACCACCTGTAGTGATCTTCCTGCGGCTTGAAGTTGCATTGAAGTCTAGTGTCACAAAGGGTCGGAAGGCAATGTATCCCACAGCTGCCACACGATCATGGATGTCGAACACGAGCTCCTCTACCCTGCCCTTCTTCTTATTGAGAGATTCGAGCAGATGATGCAGCCTAACCGCTCTAGCAAGCCAAGGATCCTTACGGACAAGAGCAATGAACTTGTTCCAGTTCATATCATTCCTTTCTACCCTATAGGTAGATGCGGGAATTGGATCTATCAGAGTCCAGTTCATATCATTCCTTTCTACCCTATAGGTAGATGCGGGAATTGGATCTATCAGAGTCTGACTCTGATTTCTGAAGTGTTTATACCATTATCTGCACAATAGTCAATGTCTTGGTCGGCACGTGGACACCGTTAGAACCTGTTTTTAAGATTCCAAGCAGATTTATTCTGAAACAAATGAAGACTTTCTTAGTATTAGCTGTACCTCCTTTTGATTGGCATTAACAAATTGAATTTGCCAAATTATATCTGGTCTATAGTAATATCTACCAATTTTAACTAAGGTTGGTTCTGGGTCTACAGCTTCAGGGAATCGATTAGTTATCTCGCCTCTACCTATAAGTGTTTGTTCACAATGAGCATTTCCGCAATATCCAGCTTTATAAGCCATAATAAGTTTTCTACAATTGGACTGATTAGTAATTTTCCACCCAAGATTCAATCCCTCAACCGCAAAATTTCCATCTTTGTCTGTAATTGTTTTGATATTATCACCGTATTGAACCTTTCTAATATCCCCTCCAAAACCTGGCGTTGTACATGAATATTCAATTTCAACTGTTACATCTTGTATTCCATTACCACTAATATCAACTATACGACCAGATGTTTCTGAAAAAGAAATATATTTTGGAATACCTAAAAAGACATAGAGACTAATACCTGCAACTATTACAATAATAATACTAATTATTAAAGAAAATACTTTCATATTGCATCCATTGTACCACAAAGGATGGGCTTGGGTCGGGAGCTGGACAGGCTTAGAACCTATATATCTATTCAGTAACAGTGAAATCTACCGCCTTGCTCTCAACCGCATGTCTGATTAGGTATATCTTATATTTTCCTGGCACTACCGTAAAATTAGATTTGCAATACCAATCGATATTGTATATACAGAGACTCGATTTTATATTTACCTTGGCAAGCGAAGCTGTACTTCTTGGTTCAGGAAATAACATACCCTTTTCACCCTTAACATTTTCAATGATAATAATGAAATCACTTACATCTCCACCGAAATTCTTACCCCTAAGCTCTATGTATGTACCAATCTTTCCGTGATCTGGAGAAACACTGTTTATGACAGGATCATTAGCTTTACCAGGGAAAGTCTGAGGATATTCATCAAGCGCATTCAAATTAAATGTCTTCTCGGTAGTTTCTGGCTTTGGAGTGGTCAGTTTTAAAGTAACCTCATTTTCATTTTTCCAACCAATGACATCAACCCCTCCGCCATATTGGAATGTAAGTGGAATAAACTTTAATGTTTTAAAATCATAAACCCAACCAAAATCATGAGCGGCATTTCGTACAGAGAAAGCAACTTTTGAACCATTAGGTGAAAACTGTACATCTTTAAATTCTGCATCTCTACCTGCTTCAAATACAGTATCTTTTTGAACAACCATCGCTGGAATGTTCTGAGTCGATATTACTTTATTATCAATTGATATTTGTTTTTTATTCCAAGAGACTCCGGTATGCTTAAACGTTGAGAAAATTTTATTAATTATTATTGTATCCTCTGAAGTGCGCGCTACCATATCAAATCCAATATTGTAAGAAGGATCATATGCTGACTTTAAAAAAATAAACATATCTTCTTTCCATTCAGTATTTTCTTTATTATGTGGATTAGTATTTATACTAATACCGTTATATGGGGAATCCGACTCTTTAACTGGGAAATTAATGTCTTCTATAGTTACATACGATTCATCACTATATACAGCTCTCCAATTCGGTGGAGCCTTAATACTGTAACCATACTTATCATTTCTGTATATCTTCCAACTTGCAGTTTCATCAAGTGCTTCCTGTGGTGCATTGATCTGACTTTGTAAAAAATAGTACCCGCCACCGACAAGTACAACTACTAATAAAATAAGCAGGATGGGAGCAAAACCCTTTTTAGCATTTTTCATATTATTCATATTGTCTCACTAAAATCTAAACACAGCCATTCGGCTGTGCACAGGTTCGAGTCCCGCAATGGGGTGCCTACTGGGATTCGAACCGATGGAAAGATTAGACAAAAAGGATACTGTTGGTAGGATAAAGGCAACTCATTTAATATATACGAGCATGTCAGGACATAACAAATGGTCAAAGATTAAAAGGAAAAAGGGCGCGTCGGATGCTCAGAGGAGTAAGCTGTTTGGGAAATTGGTGCGCTATATTACGGTTGAGGCAAAAAAGTCTGGCGGAAATCTGGCTTCGCCGGGACTGAAGACTGCTATTGAAAAAGCTAAGGAAGCCAATATGCCTAATGACACTATCGATCGGGCAGTCAAAAAAGCCGCCACTGACAATTCGGCTCAGATGGAAAATATTACCTATGAAGCGTATGGTCCGGGAGGATGCGCGCTTGTCATTGAAGCCCTGACTGATAATCGAAACAAAGCGGCGCAGGAAGTGAAACACATTCTTTCAAATCATGGTTTTTCATTAGCCGCTATGGGTGCGGCGACGTGGGCGTTTAAAAAAGAAGGCGGCGAATGGATTCCGCAGACGCCTGTTCAGATTAATGAAGAGGATAGTAAAATTTTAGAAGCCCTGATTGAGGAGCTTGAAGAAAATGATGAGGTGCAGGATGTGTATACGAATGCAGAATGAAAATTATTGCCATAGATCCTGGATATGAAAGACTCGGTATCGCCGTCATGGAAAAAATTGATGGTAAAGAGGTTTTGTTGTACTCAAGTTGTTTTATAACTTCGAAAGATTTAGCACATCACGAACGCCTGACATTAGTTGGCAACGAAGTTGAGCGGATTATTAAAGAATATAAACCTCAAGCCTTGGCTATAGAAAAATTATTTTTCAGTAAGAATCAAAAAACGGCCCTTATGGTCGCCGAAACCCGCGGCGTAATTCTCTATACCGCCTCACGTCTAGGCTTGAGCGTGAGCGAATACTTGCCAGTGGATATTAAGATTGCCGTTACCGGCTATGGCAAGAGCGACAAGAATCATATCATTGCCATGGTCCCCAAACTCGTAAAAATCACCAAGAAAATTCAGTACGATGATGAATATGATGCCATTGCCTGTGGCATTACCTATTTTGCCCACGGTTTACCACGTGGCGAAGTTACTAGGTTATCCACAGCTTAAAACCTCAAATATTGCAAAAAAAGTAGAATCTGATACAACTAAAAAGCATCAGAAAGAATATTAATTAAAAAGACCAATTATTTGTATTTTATGGGAAACGACGAACTTTTTGAAGAAAAGGATTTAGAAGACCGAGACCTAGCAACTTCTAGCTCAGATGATGACGACGATGAAAAAGAGGAAGATGAGGATGCGGGAAAGCTACACCCGGATGAGGAAGAATTTGATAATACCGAAGACGAAGACTTTGATGAAGATGATGATGACGACGTCGATGATGATTACGGCGACGGTAAAGGAGAATTTTAATCTATCTCAATTTTAATAAACCGGCGACTGCCAATCTTGTAAACCCCAGGTTCTTCTATTTTTTCAAACTGGTCTTCTATTTTTTTTCCTGTTCCCATTATTGACGCTGAATGTCCTTCAACGAGACGTCTCCACTCAGATTTAGAAGGGACAATATTCTTTTGAATAAGAATATCCGCAAGCAATGTTCCCTTTTTTACTTTGACTATTTCTACATTATCAGGCACTCCTCCTTTCGCAAACGTATTAATGAAATTTTCCTGAGCTTTATCTGCGGCATCTTTGTCATGATAGAGCGTTACAATCTCTCGAGCTAGGCGCATTTTCAAGTCACGAGGATTTGCATCTCCAGCTAATTCTTTTTCAATAGTTTTTATTTCTTCTTGTTTAACATCAGTACAGAGTAAGAAATATTTAATAATTAAATTGTCATTGAGTGACATGACTTTGCCGTACATATCATTTGGCTCGTCAGTAATATTAATGACGTTGCCCCATGAGGTAGACATTTTCCGGCCATCGGTGCCTTCAAGCATTGCTGTAGCAACAATATCCTGCTCTGGCTGGCCAAAATGTTTTTGAATGACACGGCCGGCTTTTAAATTAAAGAGCTGATCAAAACCGCCAAGTTCAACATCGGCTTCTACAGCTACAGAATCATACCCTTGCATCAGGGGATATAAAAATTCCCGCAGAGAGATTTCTTGGCCTTTATCAATTCGCTCTTTGAAATTTCGTCGAGCAATCATTTGTTGAACAGAAAAACTTTCGGCTAGTTCTGAAATTTCCTGAAAACCCAGTTTCTTAAGCCATTCGCTGTTATATACAAACTCAGCTTTATCTACATCGATAATCTTGCCAATAATTTTTTTGTAGTTCTTTAAATTCTCATCGATACTTTCACGCGTAATCATTGGCCGTTTTTCAAGTTTGTCGGATGGGTCACCAATTTGGGCAGTAAAATCACCAACGATAAGAATAATATGGTGTCCAAGATCCTGAAAAGCCTTGAGTTTCCGTAAAACAACGGCCCGGCCAATGTGAATAGTGTTGCCGGTTGGATCTATGCCTAATTTCACCCGTAATTTTTCACCAGACGTAAGCCTTGACTCTACGTGTTCTTTGACTACAATGTCCTCAACACCTCTCGTTAGGATGTTACGAATGTTTTCTTCTGACGTATCTATAGATGAATTCATAGCGACACTTTAGCACATATGATACGATTTATAAATGCCGAAAAATTCTAGATATAAAGGGGCTTGGAAGTCCTTCATGACTTGGTTCAAGAGTAAAGATCTGCGAAAACAGATCATTTTGGTCGTTCTTATAGCCTTTATGTTCATCTCTGGCCTTGTGGCTCTCTGGGTAGCAACATTGCGCATTCCTGACCTTCAATCATTTGAAGACAAAATCCTGTCCGGTTCAACCAAAATATATGATAGAACGGGCGAAGTTTTGCTCTATGATCTGAACCAAGACGTCAAACAGCAAGTCGTACCCTTTGAAAAGATTTCGCCCAATATTAAAGAAGCAACAATTGCCATCGAAGATGAGCAATTTTATGCCCATAAAGGAATTCAATTTAACTCAATCATTCGAGCCGTTCTTGTAAACTTGAAAAGCCTTGAGTTCAGCCAGGGTGGTTCAACTATTACTCAGCAGGTTATAAAAAACGCACTGCTCACGACCGACAAAAAGATTTCTCGCAAAATTAAAGAATGGGTTTTGGCCTTGAAGCTCGAGCGAGTCATGGCTAAAGATGAAATTTTAAATCTCTATCTGAACGGTACATCATATGGCGGTACATATTATGGTGTCGAAGAAGCCAGCCAAAACTTTTTTGGTAAATCATCAGAGGAAGTCACCCTGGCCGAGGCAGCCTATCTAGCGGCTATTCCCCAAGCTCCAAGTCGCTACTCGCCTTTTGGCAATAACAAGCCTCTCTTGGAAGCCCGCAAAAATTTGGTCCTCGACCGGATGCTCAAAAATAATTTCATTACCAAAGAGGAATATACAGCGGCAAAGGCCGAGAAGGTGAGCTTTTTACCGCAGCAAAGAAATAATATTAAAGCACCGCACTTTGTAATGTATGTTCGAGAATATTTAATTGAAAAATATGGTGAGGATGTGGTTCAAAATGGAGGTCTCCATGTTATCTCTACAATTGATTACAAACTCCAGGCCAAAGCAGAAGAGCTGACCAAAAAGCATGCTTTGCAAAACCAAAAGAATTTTAATGCTTCGAATGCTGCCCTTGTTGCTGTTGATCCAACAACCGGACAAATTTTAGTTATGGTCGGCTCGCGCGATTATTTCGATAAAGAAATTGAAGGGAACTTTAATGTTGCTCTAGCTAATCGCCAGCCCGGTTCGGCCTTTAAACCATTTGCCTACGCCACAGCTTTTAAAAAAGGGTATACCACCGAGACAGTGCTTTTTGACTTACCGACTGAATTTAATACAAATTGTGATCCTCAGGGCAATCCGCGCAATTCCACCGCAAAGTGCTACATGCCCCAAAACTATGACTTACAGTATCGCGGACCAATGAATTTGCGTAATGCCTTAGCTCAGTCAATTAACATTCCGGCTATTAAAGTTCTCTACCTTGCCGGATTACGTGATACCCTGCAGACAGCTCAAGACATGGGCATTACCAGTTTAAAAAGTGCTGATACATACGGTCTGACTCTGGTTCTTGGAGGTGGTGAAGTTTCTCCTCTTGAAATGACCAGTGCTTATGGAATCTTTGCCAATGGCGGTATTCGTAATGCTCACACTCCAATTCTCAAAGTGACTGATAAGCAGGGTAAGGTTCTTGAAGAGTTTACTCCGGATCCAAAGGAAGTTATTTCTGAGCAGGTGGCCTTAACGGTTACTGATGTCCTCAGTGATAATAATGCTCGGGCTCCTCTTTTCAGCACCAACTCACCAGCAATGTTCTATGACCGTGAGGTTGCTCTGAAAACCGGTACAACGAACGACTATAAAGATGTTTGGATTTTAGGTTATACACCACAGATTGCCGTTGGAGCCTGGGCCGGAAATAATAATTACACTTCGATGGAAAAAAGAACATCAGGTACAATTATTGTGCCTCTATGGCGGGCATTTATGGACGAGGCCTTGAAAGAATTACCCAATGAACCCTTTAAGAAACCGGATCCTATTGATCCAAATACCAGGCCAATATTACGCGGTGTTTGGGGCGGTGCTCAGACGGTGGTGATTGATAGAACAACCGGACAATTGGCAACTGATCAGACACTGCCTGAGAATCGAGAAGAACGCGCTATGGGCGGCGGCGAAGTTCATAGTATTTTGTACTGGGTCAATCGCAATGATCCAACTGGTGCGCCGCCTTCAAATCCTCAGGCTGATTCACAGTTTGAAAATTGGGAGACACCAGTCCGAGCTTGGGCCGCAGCCCATGGTGGTAGTTTACCTCCAGGCGCCCTTATCTCAAATCCAAGTGGACAGAATCCAGGACAAAACATTAATCCAAATGGTCCAGAGATCCCTGTAGTAACAATTCAACATCCATCCCCTAACCAAACATTCGCTCGACCAGACAGGATTCAAATTACTACGTCATATCAAAACAAAAATCCGCTTAAAAAAGCTGAGTTCTATATTAATAACACTCTTATTGGCACCGTCATCAATCCGCCATTTAATCTCTCATTTACCCCGCAAGAAGTGCCTGGCATTAAAGATTCAAATTCCCTCAAAGCCATTTTGTATGACGTTTTCGACAACAAAGGCGAAACCCAAGTGCAGTTTAACGTCCGACGATAACTAGCGTATATCTCGTGGGGATTTTTTATCTAACAAAGTTTTGAGATCAGCCAAAATTTCCCCTTTTCGCATAAAGACTTCATTTTTGATTGATGGATGAGAGTATAAATATAAAATACCATCACGAATATCAATATCTTTTTCTTGAAATTCTATTCCTAGATGTTTATGGAGGTTATCTAAAATAGTTTTCTTCGTATCCCGCGAAGAATTCAAAAGCGTTTGAAATTTCGCAAGAAGACCTTCAAGAGGATTCATAGGCCTATTCTATCATTATTCAAAAAATAATTTGTACTTATGTATTTTTTATAGCCAGCCATGGAGTGAAGAACTTTTCTTCTGACATCTCAGGTTTTACGACAGAAAAACCAACCTCATGTAGCATCTCTTCCAATTCTTCTTCTTTAAGATCATAGGTAACATTTGGTAATCCGTCTTCAACTCCTGTCTCTACATCTTTTATAATCATTTTGGCACGACGTATTCCAGCTTCTTTATCTCTGTTGGTCCAAAAGATAAGCTCTTTCTTCTTTCCATCTACTTCAAACACACCAACAGTATCCTTGTGATCAACCTCACTGTCCTTAAATTTATCCAGATAGAGTACACCCCCTTTCGCTAATAAAGAATAAAAGGCTGATAAGGTGTCTCTGAGTGCTTTTAGGGTGGACTCCTTTGTGATCTCGACATCTTTATTCCAGCCACCACCTGCATACCAGATAGAACTTTTACAGATAAGTGCTTTAAATTGTTCTGGATCAAAATGAGCTGGTAAATCTTCCCATAAGCATTTTTCACTACGTACATCTAATCCCTTTGCTTCAGCCTTAGCATTGAATAATTCTATCTGATCTTCAGAAGCGTCTACGCAAGTGATATTTTTATAACCAATTGCATACATATCAAGAGCAGGAAATCCTGAACCAGCACAGGTATCTAATATCTGTGATTCCTTAGTGATGTTATATTCAGCGAATGCTGCGCATAACTCATCAACATACTTAGGAACATTGTAATGCATCTCATAAACACATCTATCCCATAGGTATGCGAATTTGGGTTCAACTTCAAATTTTCCTAAATCTTTTAATACTGACTGTTCCATATTTTGTATATTTTCATTTTTCATAGTAGGAGGGGTGGGATTTGAACGCCACAACCTCTGGCTAATGTAACCAGTGCTCCGCCAATTGAGCTACCCTCCCATTCTGAAATCATTGGTTATGTACCAATAATTTCAGTAGCGAGGGTACCTTCTTTAAGTGACTGTTCTGAATGTGGACCAAATGGAGTATTCAAGAACATAAATCCCTTACCGAACTCACGCTGGAATAGCTTTGTATAGAGTTCTGCACCATTTGTAACAGCGTCATCACACATAGCAGGGCTAAGCATGACTAATGCTTTATGGGTAGAAGTAACCTTTGGACTAAGTACCTTTTGATTCAGATATTTAAATTCCACATTATCATCTTTACCAAAGAGTTCTGCCATTAACTCAGCTACTTCAACTACACAGAAAGTACCACCTGTTTTTGAATGAAATGTATCGAATGTACAGGTTTTTACATCATTGTTATCAAGAACTTTAATTGATACATCGATACTCTCATTATCAGCTCTATAATCAATAAGACCGTTGAAGAATTTTTTATTCTTTGAGACAAAAGATTTAAAGTCTTTTCTTAGAATCGTTTCCCGAATGTAGTGATTCTCTCCGAATTTCATGACATCATCTAATGAGAGATTGTGTTTCTTTAGTGTTTCCCAATATGTATCTGGAATACCAATCTCTCCACTAAATTTTGCCAGTAATTCTTTTCGATATTGATCAGCAGTTTTCTTTTCTTTATTCACAGGAGAAAGTCGAAGTTCGTTAATACCAGTAGTATCATTTGCAATAATAAACAATTTGGCTTTAATACCATCAGCTTTCAGGTTTGAGACAATTTGTGCAGCTGCTTCAAAAGTCACTAATGGAAATGTTGTCATTCCAAACTCTTCAAGTAAACCTGTAAGCCGTTTAGGGATTAATGGAGCTATACTTGGGAAGAAAGTATTGGTTTCTGTATCAGGAATTCCAAGGAAGTGACCTCCCATGATGAGAATCTCTGTTTCATTATGCTTAGCAAATTTACGAACATTGTTTTCAATATCTTGGATACTTTTAATTAAAATTTCTTTCTTTTCAATTGGAATATTCCTAATAAGAGCAAGATGGTTGTTTTTAGATTCTCCATATTTTCGTGCTAAGAAGTTTTCAATTTCTTCAACAGCAAGATTAATATCTGCTTCAGTATTATAAACTCCAACACTTAAGCGGACTGTCTCATGTCCTAACTCATTAGTTAAAGGGAAAGCGCAATGTGAACCATAACGAACACAGATATCATTACCAGCAAGATATGTACCTAATTCTTTTGGTGATACCCCATCTACTGCGAATGACACAAGACCTACACGATTTCGCGCATCCTTAGGACCATGAATTATTAAATTGTTTATCTTATCCAACCGATTAATAAGTTCGTGAGTGAGTTTTATTTCATGTTCCCGAATTTCATTCATTCCGATATTAGTTAAGAATTTAACAGCCTCTGCTAATCCTACTGCACCTGAAACATTTGGAGTACCACCTTCAAGCATAGAAAGGCTGCCATCATAGTCAGGTGATATAAGATCATGTGAAATACCATGGGTAATAGCAACATTATTAACACTACCGCCGCCAGCTCGAACAGGAGCAAGCAAATGCTGAATTGCTCTTTTTACGTAGAGGACACCGATTCCATCTGGTCCATACATCTTATGCCCAGAAAAGGCATACATATCACAACCAATATCTTCTACATTCACAGGTATATGGGCAACTGCTTGTGCACCATCAATAATGTAGATAATATCCTTATTGTATTGTTTAATAGCTTTTCCAATTGCTGTAACATCATTAATTGTTCCAAGAACATTAGAACAGTGCGTAATTGCTACAATTTTTGTTTGTGGAGTAAGAGCTTTTACTACATCATCCGGCTTTATACATCGTTCCTTCGTAGGAACAAACTTTGTGTGAACACCTCTTCGTCGAAGTTTGAGATACGGCAACATATTTGAATGATGCTCCATCGTAGACAGAACAATAACGTCGCCTTCTTCAAAGAGGTGGGCTAAAGCCTCAATAGCTAAGTTAATGCTATCAGTAGTATTTCTTGTAAAAACAATCTCTTCACTTTGTGCACCTATAAAATCCGCAACAGTCTTTCGGGCATCATCAAGAAGTTTCCCACTGCGTTGTGCTAATGGATGTGCACTTCGATTTGGATTACCTCGAAAATCCATTGCATGTTGAACAGCACTAACCACCTGTGTTGGGGTAGGAGTCATTGCAGCCGAGTCCAAATAAAGATAATTAGACTGGCGAAACACCTTAAATTTTTTGCGGACTATGTCATTCATAATTACCCCATATATTACAGTATATGTAAATATTGTAGTAATATAAATAACATTAAATGTACCTAGAATGGCTATAAATAAAGATATACACCGTTATCGTGGTATTTTGTTAGTTTAAATTGACAATATTTGTGCTATCTGCTATCATATTCTAATGTACAATACATCATTAAACCAAAAGCTCGAGCGAGTTGGTTTATCCCCCAAGGAGGCCCTTATTTATGGCTATTTATTAGAAAAAGGGGGTGCCTATCCTTCGAAAATTGCTGAGGATGTAAAACTCAATAGAAGCACCGTTTACGCCGTTTTGTTAGATTTAAATGTAAAAGGACTCGTCAATGAGATAGAAAAGAAGAATAAACTCTTCTATACTGTTGAACGTCCAGACCGTTTAGTTCGTCATGCTAAATCCCGTATAACGATGGCAAATGACCAGTATGAGCGTACAGAGCAACTTTTGCCTGACTTGGATGGAATCTATAATATGGTCGCTAATAAAGCACGTGTACGTTATTTCGAAGGTATAGATGGCGCTCTTACTATTCTCGAAGATCAGATTTCTATCGATAAACCTTATGAAATGTTAGCTATATCAAATGCTAATTACCTTGAAACATTCTTGCCAAAAGAATTCTTTGAGAAATATCGACGTACAAAAGAGCGAAAAGGGATAACTACCCGTGGTATCGTACCTGATACTGCCGAGAATAGAACTTTTAATTCTCGTGTATATGCAGGATTTAAGAAAAAAGTAATTCCTCTCATTCGGCATGTTTCAGCAGATCAGTTTCCATATAAAGGTGAAATTACGATCTATGGTGACAATAAGGTTTCGATAGTAAATATGACTGCGGAAAACGTGACTGGTCTTATTATTGAAGATCCTCTCATTCACAACATGATGAGAATGATATTCGAGCTTGCCTGGAAGAGCAGTAAGGAATAACTACTTATTAATTGGCATCACAAGATACATGAATGATTTGTCGTTCACTCCCCGAGCGATAAGGGGTTTAGTTACACCGTTAAATTCTAAGGTGACACTATCGGCATCAACTGATTGGAAACAATCAGTAATATATTTGTAGTTAAAATTAATTTCAATCGGATCGCCTTCGATGACTGCCTCAAGGGAAGTGCTGTTTTCACCAACATCGGCATTTCGAGTTGAGAGTTCAAATTTTTTCTCTTTAGGATTTATCTTAACTGAGAGCTTATTGAATTTATCTGAAAAAATGGTTGCAACCCTAAAAGCGCTTATAAGGTCCTGTTTCAAGGTAGTAACGTGGGTTGTGTAGGACTTGGGTATAATCTGTCGGTAATCGGGGAAAACACCGTCTACAACACGTGATGTCAGGTAGACTCCACTGTACGTAAACGAAATTTGATTTTTTGTGAAAGAAACCTCAACCTCACCTGGACATGATTCCAATATACGCAAAATATCGGGTACGTTTTTAACCGGAATGAGCAAAGAGCCAATATCGCGGGCATTTTTCATCTTCACCTTCTTCTCAGCTAGTCTGAATGAGTCTGTGGCGACGAAAATTGCTGTGTCTTCGTCAGCGTAAATGTAAATACTTGAGAGTTCCGGCTTCATACTTGAAGTAGCTGAGCTATACCAGACTGATTTTATGCCTTTGATAACATCTCGAGCACTCAAGGTAAGAGTCTTATCACCCTTAAGCTGAGGAATAGTTGGAAAGTCTTCATGGTTAAGAGACTTTATAACTGTCGTATTGGTTTCAGTTGTGACCTTAAGATTTCCTTCAGATCCTTCCAAGGTAACAGTCTTATTTCGGAGTGTCCCTAAGAAGTTATTGAGGATAGTGCCGGGAACTGCTATCGTACCCTCTTTGGTAATCTTCGCTGGAATAGTAATTTCTATACCTAGATCAAGGTTTGTAGCCCTTAAAGTAAGGATTTTTCCCTTAGCTTCAAGCAGAATACAGCTTAAAACGGGTAATGTTAAATTTTTACCAGTTATCTTTTCTGATTTACCTACAGCTTCAACCAATATATCTGTCGTGCATTCGATCTTCATAATCTTTAATTATTCTATATATAAAATCCTATTACTACTATTAGCCCTGTTGATATGTGTATATCTCATAAATATGGCTTATTTTAGGCATTTTGTCACCTATTCCAAAAGGAGACCTTGTGTATATATTTATTAACACTGGGATATGTTCTTAAAATTCTCATTTTATACACATTCTTTCCTTTTTCCATACACATCTTATTCTCAGTTTATATCCCCATTATCCCCGAGCTTATCCACAGTTTTATCCACATTTTAGAACATTGAACGTATCTGTTTAAGTTCCTGGGCTAAGATATGGTTGGTTTTAAGCTCATTTTTGATCTTCTCACATGAGTGTATGACGGTGGTATGGTCTCTTCCCCCTAGTTTTTGGCCTATTGAGGGGTAAGAAACGTCAAATTCCTCTCTGAGAACATACATTATAAGCTGGCGGGGTCGAACTACCTCTTTTCGACGGGTTTTCTCATAAATACTGGCTTCTTCGATGTTATAAAAGTCAGCAATAGTCTTAATAACGTCCTTAACGGACACAGCTTTCTTTGGTTTTGAATTGTCCTTTATGAGATTTTTGATCTCGTTTACATTCAATTCCCTGCCCTTAAGCTGAGAATGCATAATAACAGAGTTTAGGGCACCCTCAAGCTCACGAATGTTGCCGTCTATAGTAGAAGCCAAATATTCGATATTATCAGTCGAAAGCTCAAAATTCTGCATTTTTGACTTAGCTCGCAGTATTGCTGCTCGTGATTCCTGGTCAGGATGAGGAATATCCACTATCATACCGGCCGCAAAGCGTGATTTTAAGCGCTCTTCGAGGTGTGGAATGTAGTTGGGGTGCTTATCTGATGAAAATATGATTTGTTTATTATCATCATAGAGATTATTGAACAAATGGAATAATTCCTCCTGCATTTTCTCCTTAGTAGAGAAAAATTGGATGTCATCCATGACCAAAACATCATATCGGCGGTATTTTTCTTTAAAAACATTCACTTTATTGTTTTGAAGCGAGTTAATATAGTCTTGGCCGAATTTTTCTGAGGTTACGTAGAAGACTTTCTTAGCTGTATTACCTTTAAGGTAGTTACCTACAGCCTGAATGAGGTGGGTTTTACCACGGCCAGTATCACCGTAAATAAAGAGTGGATTATAGGTAATACCGGGCTTTTTAATGACTGCCTGAGATGCGGCGTGGGCAAGCTCATTAAATGGCCCTACTACGAAGGATTCAAAGGTATATCGAGGGTTTAGGTTGTCCTCCTTGTTTATATAATAGTCATTAAGAGGCATTTCACTGGTGGAATTGACCGGAATACGGCGCTCTGTCTCATTTTCCTGGCGTTTTTGATCATCTTTTGAGACAACATACTCTATTCCCCGGACATCGGCGCCGGCCCGGAGACATTTCAAGACAAATTTGTGGAACTTATTATAGAGCCAATCTTTGACAAAGACATTGGGGACGGAGAGGAAAATGATACCGTCTTCAAAGCGTACAATCCGGGTATCCTTAAACCACATGTTGAAATTAGCTTTCGATACCGTTAGTTCAATTTCTGCCAGTGCATTTTCCCAGAGTTTTTTTGTATCCATAGATCCTTGGACAGTAATTATATACTTTATACACTGCTCCGAAACTTGTGCACACCCCATAATTATGTTGATAAGTTGTGTATAAAGTGGGAATAGTGTATACTCACCAATCATGTCTAGAACATATCAACCAAAGAAGAGAAAGCGCAGCCGTTCTCACGGCTTTCTTACCCGCCAAAGCACTAAAGGCGGAAAAAATACTATTAAACGACGCCGAGCGAAGGGACGAGCCAAGCTTTCAGTCTAATCTATGCTGAGAGAGCCGTGGAGGGTCTCAAAAGTACTCTTTAAAGATATTTTAACCCGGGGCAAAACAATCCATGCTCCGCATCTTTCTTTGCGTTTAGCTGTTATTCCGGCCTCATCAACAAAGATGGCCGTAGTCGTACCAAAAAAAGTTCAGGCTAAAGCTCATGATAGAAATCTGCTTCGCAGAAGAATATATGCAATTGTCCGTCAGTATAGGGATAATTTACCACAAGGATTTGGCGGATTGATATTTGCAAAGCCTCAAGCGTCACATTTAAACCACAGTGACTTACAAGCGGAGGTTCGTGGACTTCTTTCAAATAGTTTCGGTATAGACTTATAAAAATATCTGATACAATAATCCCATGCGCGCATTTTTAAAAACAATTATTTATATTCCACTCTACAACGCTCTAGTCGCTCTTATTGTTCTTATGCCCGGACATAGTGCGGGACTAGCTGTTATTTTGCTGACACTGCTTATTAGAATCATTCTCTTTCCTCTCTCTCGCAAGGCTATAAAGACTCAAATTGAAATGCGTCGGATTGAACCAGAGGTGAAGCGTATTCGTGAGACAGTCAAAGATCGACAAGAACAAGCTCAGGCTTTAATGCAGTTGTATAAAGACAGAGATATAAATCCTTTTGCCAGTTTAGTGCTCATTATCATTCAGCTGCCGATCTTGATTGGGCTCTATAGTGTCTTTCGTAGCGGCTTGCCGATGATTAAACCGGAACTCCTGTATTCATTCATTCACGTGCCGGAATTTGTTTCGATGATTTTCGTCGGTATTGATTTAGCTGGAAAAAGTTTGGTACTGGCTTTAGCTGCAGTCATTACTCAATTTATTCAGATAAATCTAGCCTTGCCGAAGTCAGTTAAAAAAGAAAAAGGTACATTTCAAGAAGATCTGGCCCATAATCTTAATATGCAGATGCGTTACATCATGCCGCTCGTTCTCTTCCCTATTGCCTACTTCTCGGCCGTTATTGCCCTCTATTTTACAACAAGTAATATTCTCATGACTTTGCAGGAGATTTTTATCAAGCGAAGATTAGAACGAAAACTCGAACCTAAGGTGTAAGACGAATACTCCATGGTGTAGAATCTTTTTTGTTTGTGACAAAAAGATATTCTTCAGTTGGACTTAAGGTAATATGTGAGATGTCTAAATTCTTTGTGGTAATATTTTTTTCGTCAGTAAGTGGTTCATTTACCCCAGTATCAATTCTGATTGTGTACAGTTTGTCTGTAAAAGAAACTTGGCCTTGATACCATAGGTCTGGAAATTTACCGGTACCGATAATTTTAGGAACAGCACAGTAGAGTGTGGAGCTTTGCTTTTTTGACCAAACACATTTATCAACGATTGTTCCAACCTTTGCCTGGGTGATTGCGCCGGTTTTAACATTATAGAGTTGTAACAATGTGCTGGCATCAGTGAAAGCGACAAATGTGGCTGATGGATTAGTTAGGGTCGCTAAGGCGTTTACTGGACCGAGAACTTTTTTAAGGCTGCCACTTGTAGGATTTAAGAAATAGGCGTATCCAGAAATACCGCTTGAGGGTTTGGTGGTAAGCGTAATAGTGTTTGTTTCCGGCCATGAAATGTTCCACTCAGTCAGAGCAGAGTTGAAAATAGTGCGTCGGTTGCTGCCATCACTTGCAGCAACGATGCCCTGTATTCCCCCGGATATTCTCTCAAGAAAAAATATCTTCTTTAAATCGGGCGAGGCCACAACTGCCTCAATGCCTTCAGACAAAAATGTGCCCTTTACTTCCCGAAGCGTTGTATCGACAGCCTTGCTTTTAACAAGGGCGGCATTATACGTTCGGATACTGTCTGTTTCAGAAAGGTAGCGATAGATAACAGTGTTGCCGCCATTAAGCCACAGTGTCTCTTGAATTTTAGGCAGGGTTGTATTTGAGATCCGGGTCTGTTCTCCGGTAGACATGTTCACTTCAAAAATATGACCTTGAGCACGCTCTGCAAAGCGTACAAATGTTGTTGGTCCAGATGTATAGGCAAAAGTGCTGGCGGAAGGATCTGCTGAAAGTTGGGTGACGGTAGCTACAGGGATACTGACTGTTTCGTTATTGTCTGTAGGTTTTGTACTTGTTCCTATTTCGATTGGCCGATTTTCTGAATCCGGACCGAAAGGAGTAAACTCTTCATTGGAATTTTCTTCCTCAGCCGACGGGGTTGGAGCTGTATCATTTTTGAAAAAAACAATATAGCCGGCAAAGCCGAGAGCAATAATAAAGAAGAGAATTGATGTAATAAAAACTTTCTTAAGCATTTTCTTGTATTATATACTATTTTGCTCTGTTCAAACTGTCGTAAATTCGATTAAGGTTCAGTAATTCTGGATTAATCGTCTGTAAAATAAGAGCGGAACCAAGGATAAGGACTAATCCCCACAAAGAACGTAAAATGATAGCTTTAGCATTGGTTTTTTTACCAAATGATTCGGCGCTAATATACATAAAACCACCAACGACAAGAGATAGTACCGCTAAAACTCCTGAGAGACCGACAATGATTTTATACATAGCGCCAATATATTTTGGCAGCTCATTTGATTTAACCGACGGTCCAATTTCTTTACTGATAGGTGCAAGCAGGACATAATCCTCTACGGCAATAACTCGGGCCGTAGGAAGGAAAAGTGTAGATATGATGAGACAGAGGGATATAATAAATAAAAATAAACGTTCCATGAAATTACTCCTCGGCATTGAAGGTAATAGTTACCTGTCGATTACTATATTGTAAAAGTTTTGCTGGGTTTGTGGCTTTTGCTCCAATCAGTGATCTACCTGTCTCAGTACCCGTATGGCGTAAGATAATCGAGCTGTCCTGCTCGGATGCCGCTGTATTATTGACGCGCCAATCAAAGGTAAGAGTAGAAAGATCGTGAGGAACGGCCGTGCTGAAGAAATAAGGTGCTGCTTTTAGCCATATTTCTTCATTTAGTAGGTTAATAGTCTGACCTAAGGCTCGATGATAGAGTGGTCCGTAAAGTGGAGCCTCTTCGTATAAAACAATTTCAGGTGATTGCGGTGTTAAGACCACCCGGCCAGTACCTAAAGTCTTACCACTCTGTGAACTAACAGTGACTATCACTTCTATGGCTCTCAATACTACCCCACTTGTTACGGTCATTGAATCTTTGCCAAAGCCTGAAGCTTCTCGCACATTTTGGCCATTGACTTTCCAAGCATAGATTAGATTTTTTGGGCTTAGGCGAGTACCGTTTTCATAAAAATTTGACATAGCTACGACAGTAGCTTCTCCTTGAAATGGATACAGGGCCTTACCTCGGTAAAACGGCGGGGTATATGACTTTGCCTCCCAAATGAGATCAACTGTTCCCGGATTAATAACCTGGCTTACTTCATAGTCTTTACCATCAGCAGTAACAGCCACTACTCGAATGGATGTTTGTGAACCCTCCCGAGCAGCTGTGGTCTTAAAGCTTGTCTTGCCCTTACCGCTTGAGACTTCCGAACCATTAACAAGCCAGGTAATATCTGAGCGATTGAGATCAATAGCACCGCTCAAGACCGTAAAGCTTACACTTTGCCCTGGCTGAGGGTATTGAGGACTGAAGCGAAGAGATAATGTTGTATCAGGAAGCTGGGCAAAGACAGCCATGGGAAGATATAGTCCAAGCCCACATACTATATAATAGAGAACCTTCTTCATGGTATTAGTATACTATATGTTGAGTTAGGCTGCCTGTCGGTATTCTGACTCCTCTTCAGCATATTCCTCTTCTTCCTGCTGCTCTTGTTCTCGCATCTGGCGCATCCATAATGCTCTTTGGATTCGTTGTTCTTCCTCCTGTGAGGCAGCTTCGGCAGTTTCTTTTCCCTGAATTTTCATCTGGCGTTTTTTTTCGGAGCGAAAAATAAGTTCACTTGATATAAATTGCCAAGGAATGAAACTCAATGGCCAAATCCATGACAAAATAGTTGCAATGGCAGTAAGAACAATAACCTTCCAATCTTTAAGAAGGTGTAGGTAGCGCTTAATGCCGAGGTAGGCTTGATAGATCCAAAATATACCACTAAATAAAATTCCAGCCACAGGTATCCAGCTCAAGACCCAAGCTAACCCAGATGCTATCCTTGAGTTTCGTCGATCACGTTTCAATGTATCTAGCTTATCCATTAGGTTTGCCTACGTAGGTCCTCCTTTGCTTTTTTAATGGCTAGAATCTGCGAAGGATCTGACGTAATGATTTGATCTTCAGTATACGAAGCAATAACTTTAATAGCAACGTGTTTCACTCCGGCAAAGAAGATGCCCTCCCCTACATCGGACTCAAGGAGCAAATATTTTTCTTCATCAGTTAAGTTAAATGTTTGTTGAAGTTTATCAATTGACGAGGGTGATTGTTTTAAGAGGACTTGAATTGAGGAGTTGGTAATAATCGGTAGGCCGTAGGGCGATTTCAAAAAGTCTTCAACGTCTTGAGTAATAGTAGATAATCCCAAGTAATATTTTCGTCCACGCTTTGCTAAGCCAAGCAAGAATGAGGCAGTATCTTCCGATTTCATCATCCACCAAGCTTCATCGATCACCAACAGACGTTTCTTGATATTTTTACGAACAACATTCCAGATATAGTGAGTAACAATGTACATTGCAATTGGCTTCAATTCATCTTCCATATCACGAACAGAAAAGACAACAAACTTTTTATTCATGTCGACGTTTGTCGGCCGATTGATAAAACCGGCCCAGGTGCCTTTGGTATATTTGGTCAATCGTTGTGCCAATGATTCCCCACCCTCCATACCTGCCAGTACCAATTCAAAATCAGAAAGGAGGGGTGGTTCAATGTTTGAGAAATCATTTTCAGGCGTAATATCTTTAAGAGCATATGTCTCTGTAATAGCTCGATCGATGATAGCATCTTCTTCTGGAGTAATTCCTCCAAGCATAATCCGAAAGAGACCGACTAGGTTAATAATATTTGAGCGTAAGACACTTGCCGGTGATTCATCTTCCTGAATGGGCGGCAAATCGAAAGGATTAATATGGTGTTCGGAATTAAGAGAAATATTAAAGTACCGGCCGCCGGTGGCTTCGGCCAGATATTCATACTCGCGTTCCGGATCAATGACAATGACTTCAGTATCAAACATAAGCGTTCTTAAAATCTCGAGCTTTGTTGTATATGATTTTCCTGAGCCGGATTTTGCCAATGTTACTGAATTGTAGTTTTCAAGTGAGAAACGATCAAAAAGCACAAGACTTGAATTGTGGCGATTGATACCATACAAAATTCCTTTATCAGAGGTTAAATCGAAAGAAATAAAGGGAAAAATACTTGAAAGTGGTGTCGAGTTTATTTTTGAATTCACCGACAACTCGTCATTTCCAAGAGGAATAACACTCTTAAAGCCTTGTTCTTGCTGGAAAAGTGCCGGCTTTACGTAGACCAGTTTTGATTCAAGAATCGATTTAATTTCTGATTCAACCTTATCGAGTTCAGCATCAGTCTCACCATAAATTGAAATATAGAGGCCGACGTCAAATAATTTTTCCTGAGCTTGCTGAAGATTGTCGCGAAGGGTTTCTAGATCTTGGTAGGCAGTATCGAGAACTGGATCACGCACAAGACCCTTATCTTCCCTGATGCTGATCTGGCTTTGAATTTCAGCTACTTTCTTTTGAAAATGACGGAGAATTGTTGCTGTATCAATTGGGTGAATGAAAATAGAAATATCAAAAATCTTGTCGAGATTGATGATTGGTGAGAACCAATTTTCGGACAAAAAACGTGGATACGAAATGACAAAGAAGGTCCTGACAATCTTATCACCCAAGTTCAGTGAACGTGGAGTGACTTTCAAAGCTGACGGAGCAATGATATCTTTAAGTTCAAGTGTAGCGGCTTGATAGACATCCTGAGGCAAGACTGTTGTATTCTCATCCTCTTTCTTATTCTTTTGTAGAAAACTAAATAATCCCATACAATATTATTAGCCTAACTTAATTGGTTTTTCTGTCTCGCCTGGATTGAACAGTTTGTAAAATAATTCAACAATTTCTTCAGTGCCCAAACGAGCAACACGAATGCCGCAGCGAATAAGACCCTGCTCGACAACGGAAACTCTTTCTTCAAGCTGTGCCCGATTTTCCTCATACATTTCAGTAGCTTCCTTCTTTACTTCCTCCTGTGGATGTTTTTTAAGGAGCGAGAGCGGATTCTTTTTGGTCAAAATTGCCGGGCTGTAGGGAATAATGACGAAGAAACTCTTGGTCATAATACTCGTTGTCTCGGTGAAATTTTTGACGAAGCCAATATATTCCTGAATTTGAATTTTTAACAAATCACTCATTTGTTCCTTTTCCCGCTGTTCAAGCAAAGCAAGATACGGCCTGATATCGAGTTTTCGTGATTCGATAAAAATTTGGATGGAGAAATCGAGGGAATTTAAGAAATCTTGGAACTGAAACAGGATAGCATTCTGCTCATCAGCCGATTTCAGGGCAAAATTAAGAGAGGAACTCATAATAAGAGCACGCATTGAGTCATCTTTTAAGATAGCATAGCCATCCCGCACTTCTTTTATAGGCACAAATGCCTGTGTTGCCTTTCCCGGTTGCGAAGCCATATGATTATTGTATCACATCGTCCCTAGTCACTGGATTTAGGGACTCTCGGGTATCTAAATTCCAGGTTAATTCCTTTAATTTACTGTTTGAGAGTTTTGGTATGAAGGCTGATGAGGCAGCACTTGGTTCCTCTTTCTTTATTTGTACGGCAGGCTTTGTTTCATGCTTCCAAATATAGAGCTTAGGATTGATGATATACATCACTGCATTTTCGAGAACGACGATGAATGGCCGATTATTGACCTTATAAAATGCCAAGGCAGACACAAAAGCAATAATAGGCATGATGAAAAACATCGATATGTACCAGGGAAATAAAAGATAGAAGACAACTGAAAGCCCTCCTCCACCGGCAAGGTACACAAACTGTTTTAAGGTAAGTGGGCCAAAGATTTTATCTTCTATTTCAATAAATTGTGGAATTTGAAACTTCATAACCTCTACAGACTCCTATGTTGCTTAACAATGAGTGGCATTAAATCCTCATGATGATCAGGCAAATTTGGCTGCATATCCAAATTATGGACTGTTTCTACCTGCTGTCGTAGAATCCCCTGATTTTGCATAGGTGGAATAACCCGAGCTGTTGGCAAGTTTTGGGCCACAACAGGCTCTGGCACAGGTGCTACAAACTGGAGACGTGATGACGCTACATTATGTGTATTTGATATAAAAGACTGAGGAATAAGCGCTGGTACGGCTGGCTTACTACGTAATCCTACTGGCGGAGCATAGGAGGATCGAGGAGAGCTTGTCATCGGACTTGGTGTTGGATGTTCTATTTCATCAAGGATATGTCGCTGAATTGATGATTCGTTATCATGAGTGCCATCGTTTCCCCGAAGTGGCGGTAAGGGTGATTGTGGTTCCTTAGGATGTATACCTGTGTCCTCTTCCCCGGCATCAGGATCAATAGCATATGTTGAAGGATCGAGAATTAATTCATCAATATCAATGAGCACTTGTCGGGCAACGTCCTCAGGAAAATTGTATTCTCGGGAAATTTCTTGAATAAATTCATCAACGTAATACGTACCGGTAAGCAAAGCAAAAATTTTGAGAGCGAAATCATCTTCTTTACTTTCAGGCACGAGGTACTCATCAGAAATAAGGTGAACTGATTCAGCTACTTCTTGAGACATGATGTAATCCTGAAGTGCTTCGGGCAATTCATTATATGTGTCGTCTAATTGTTGCATTGAATATGGCATATATTTTAAATTTCATCTGATCTCCTATCTCCGCGTTCTACTCGGTCGGCAGCTGCATCTATTTCAGTTTGACGTTCGGCCTCCGTTCTTGCCGCTATCTGGCGTCGTTCTTCTCGGTGTGTCTGAGCGGCTTCTTGTTTGCCTTTTACGTACCAATAATTATCTCGAGAATCTGCTTTTGCTTTAATAACATATTCATATGCCGGATTGTTTTCATCTTTAAGAATTTCTTCGACAACTTTCTCAACCTGATCTTCATTAAGGGTCTTTTCTCGGGCAATAGTCTCAAGAGCTTTCTGTGAAAGGTTCTTAGCCACTCGTTTATCACTGAGTATTGTCGGCCTAAGTTTTGCCACCTGAGTATGAGGCATGTTTTTAATCGTTTTTGCCACAATTTCTTCTTGTTGTGCTGGATTAAGCTGGAAGTTATTAAAGGTATCAGTAATTTTATCCTGATTCTCGTCAATCTGTTCTTCTTGTGACTTTTTAGCAGACCGATGGACGGCAAGATATTCTTGAGCAGCCTTAACTCGAGCTCGGGCTTTGACACTCTTACCACCTTTGGCCACAATTTTTGCGGCTCGTTCTGCCTGAGCATTTCGAGCTGAAGTAACTGCTGCTCTTTGGGTCCGGCCGAGGTTATCTTGGGCAGTTCTAAGATCTGTCTTTGCTTTAGTGATTCGTGCTTCTTTAGCTGCCTTTTCTGCTTCAGTATCTTCACGCATTAAGCTAGCCTCACTTATTTCTCGATCATGATGTGCCTCAGCAGCTTTCAATGTATCCTGAGCAGCATATACTTCCTTCCAACTCTCCTGTGCCACTGTCTCACCTTTCTTTCCCGCCTTTGTTGCATTCTTTTCTTTTTGAGCTTCAACACGTCCCTTATATCCTCCGCTCTTACGTGCTGGACCTAAGACTTTGCTAAAGCCTGCAACATTTCGAAGATCCCATTCTTTTGAAGCCTTTTTCTCAAGTCGCTCGAGTTCTTTCTTGGCACTTGGATCAGTCTTAGCAAGCTGAGTGAGGGTATCACGTCTTCGTTCAAGTTCATTGTATGCTTTCTTGCCACCAAAGAGTCTTTGGGCTGAATTTGAAATCCTATTGGCTGCAAAATTACCCGTCGTTCTACCGGCAAGTTTAGCCGTACCGACTGCACTTCGTCGAGCCAATCGGCCCGAGCTTGAAAGGAAATTTTTACTTCGGCCGATGATGCTTGCGGCAAATCCACCGGAGCTTGTGGCTACCGATGTGGCTACAAGTGTTGCAGCATTAATAAAGGCAATAAGCAGTACAAAGTTAATGATAGGTCCGAGAGAACTTTCAGTTGCGCCAGCGCCTCCGCCGCCTGGAGGCGGCGCTTTAGAACCTGTTCCCAGAGCACTAGCTAGGCCCTCAGTTGCGGCATCATAACTAAACCCTATACCGCCTGCCCCAGCTGGTTTATTTAAATTAGCAGCCATTAAAAGGACCAAAGTAATAAGCAACATGTAGAGCGGAGCAAAGGTCAATTGAGCCATGAGCGTATTCCACCATTTTCTTGCCCAGCCCATCGTTTGCGGCAAAATATATCCAAAATATCCAAGCGGTGACAAAATCAAAAGGCCAATAAGAATGACAAAACGCAGGAAAAATAGCATTCCTGCCCAGAAAAATGTCAGAGCAACAAACAAGAAGAATATTGAACCACCAATACCTATAGTCAGCATTCCTATCCACTGTTTTGAAATCAAGAACTCCTGAGCTTTTTCTGGATTATAAATATCAACAATACCAAGATCTTTAACAAGCTGTTCAGACATACTGCGGATATTTACACTGCCGCTGCCTGGTGCTGGTGGAGGTGTACCGGGGGGTGTTGCGGCCTGAGTCTGAGTAAATCGATCATAAAATGCCAGTGATACGACATTCGAAGCATCAATCAGAACCTTAGTAAAAAAGAGACTAAAGTTAACAAGCAATGCCACCAGAATTAAATTTCGAATAAGCTTTGTGGTATTTGTGCTCGCTAATCCAAGAATGGTAGTGATGGCAACGTACAGGAGGACAAAAATAAAGAAAAGATTGCCAATATCACGAATGATTGTCCAGCCAACATTAATGATAGAGATACCATTGATCTTGGTTGACATGGTCACGACACTAAATTTAATTGCCTCATCTAGAAAAAGTCCAGCCATTCCTGCCAGCCATGCTGTTACAAAAAGGAAGATGTAAGCAATCCAAGACGCAAGATCCTTGATACAGTTTTCGATAACCGGTGTTAGTCCGTCCCAGCATGCATTTGGATCAGTCCCGCCCTTTCCCGCCAACACTTTTTCGGTGTTACCAGCATTCTTTTGAGCTGCGTTAGCTAATACATCACTATCTTCGCCTTCAGGGTTATTCTGAATATTTGTAATAAAAGTGTTTATGGTATTGATTGTGCCCTGGGCACTTTTTACTTTACCCTTCGCTGCATCAAGATTTATTGCACTACCTGGACACAACGATTTGACCCCACAAAATGCTTCTTCGGCACGATTTTGCTCTTGCTGAGCTGCAGCAAGAGCAGCCTGAGCTCTCTGAAGAGCCGCTTGAGCTTTAGCCAAGTTTTCTGCCTTCGTGGCAGCATAAACCTGGATATTTTGATATGGAAAAAGAGAAACAGCGATGAGAAGGATGAGGATACATGTGCAGAGAATTCTTTTCATATCAGTTTACGGTTACATCTCTAGTAGCAGTGCCGATTGCCCCATTTTGATCTGCCACAGTATACGTTAGGGTATAGGTACCAGGAGTATCAATATTGACTGTACCGGTTGGAAGCGGAACGGTTAATGGTCTGCCTTGACCATCGACAGCATCTGCTCCTGCGTCTATGTATGAATTCCCTCGTGGTAGAAATACTGTGGATGGTCCGCGTAAGGTAATTGCCGGCAATATATATGTTTCAACCTCTACTTCGGCCAAGGCTAAACGTCCAGGCGCATTCGTTGTTGCCGTACTTTGAATTCGAACATATCGACCAGCTTTTACTCCTTGTCCGATGGTGCCCGGTACGTAGATGGTAATTTCATCATCTAAATCATGGGGATAGGTAGTGCTTTCCCAAACAAGATTTCTATTTTCATCAAAAATCTGGGCTCTCAGTACAAGATTGTTGATTCGACCTTCATCAGGATTTGTTCTTTGGAAAATTCGGATCCGGCCAATGTCATATGTTCTTTCAAGATCTATTTCAACCCAAGGACTCGTTGCATCGGTTGTGCCTGTGCTTGGTGTTGATGAGTAGCCAGTATAGAGTTCATCAAAACCATTATCTCTATCGCTATCAACGATTTTTCGGGCAGGATTTCCAGTACGACTGCCTGAAGAATCAACTGGTTTACCCTGAGCAACGTTTTGGGCAGGCGTCACTCCTCCCGGAAGGCCGCCATTGTCTCCTGATGTAGCGCCGTCTATGTCATCAAGATAGTCACTAATATCCCCTGCTCGGTCGATTCGATCTCGAAAATTGTTTGAATTCTGATCACCACTAATGCCGCTGCTGCCAAGCAATCCTCCGGCACTGGTGAGGAGCGTACTAAAAAGTTGATCAGCCAAGGCATTGAAAATTTTATCAAAGCTGTCTGCCAGGCCTATTTGATTTGCGGCGCCAAAAAATTGAGCATCAAGAGCAGCGCCGATAGTATGTCCCGGTGTGACAATGTCACAATTTCCGTATTCATCACATTCTTCTTGTGAAAAGAAACCGCTTCCCCAATCAAGTTTTGCTAATTCGATTGACTGACTCTGACCTATACGAGCATGAAGTGCAGCTTTTGATTCAAGGTATGCGCCGTAAGGATTGTTATACGGATTTTGAGTCATACTAAACCAGCCATTCCAGCCGCCTTGAGAAAAATCCTTGAAGAATCCTTCAATGTTGCCGACAACATCTTCGAGGGTACATTGGGCTTGTCTGCCCAAATCATTTCCGTATGAATAATTTATGGCAAGAGCAATTTGAACTTGAGCTTTAAATGGACTACACAAAAATGCCAAATCTGAACTTAAAATAATATCGCTCAGTAATCCATCACCAATGTTAAGCAAGAAGCCGCCTGGATCAGTTAAAAATTTAGGGCTGCCATCGAAGCCGCCATTGATCCATGCCACTAAAGAATTTGTTATTTCTGCAATGACAAGTCGGGCAAAAGCAATTGCTAGTGGTTTTTGTAAACAATCCTGCCAAAATTGAGTGTAGGTTGCTCCTGTTTGAGCGCCGTCTGTATAAATCGAGCCAGCATTTGTTACCGGTACAACTGGTTTAAGTTTTTCTCCTGAACTTTGGAGAAAAGATGGAAGAAATATTCCAAGACACGCTCCTACTCCCGTAGCCTGAGCTTCTGCTTTTTGAGGAAGGGTTAATAATGTTGCGGGAACGATGAGCGACAGTATCAAGATACCGCTCAGAATTTTTTTAGAATATGTTCGTATAATTCTTTTCACGCTTTTAACTATTCATTAAAATGTACCCTGAATCTGTCTGACTAAATTGTATTCCGGTCTTTTTTAAATATGCCGCTACCTCACGTATTGCTTTTGATGAACCGACGGCTGCTTCTTGATATAAGGTCAAAGATACAATTGACTGGGCTGAGTCTTCAAAAACTTTTAATAAGCCCTCATCGGCTTTAATTGCAAACTGTAAATTATTAATAAAATCCAGATGAGATGTGGCTACATTTTGTGGTACGGGTAGAGCAAGTAATCCGGCTATGATTTTTCTATATGCCGTGATCATTGCTTCTATTTTTTTAAGTTCAGCAGGATTATTTTTTTCAACGGCTACATTAGCGATGACAAGTTCGTTGATCAGAAGTCCTTCTTTATCAAATTGAGCAAATGAATTGCTAAGGATAATTTTTCCAAATGCATTTCCATAATTTCTTAATGCCTCGGGAGTATTAGTCGTTAATTTAAGATGTCCCAGGTTATATGTAGGTTTGGTATCTGTTGTTGTTTTACTTGCATCGATGAAATTTTGGACTAATTGTTGTTCAATGCCGGGTGTAATCTCTTTACCGGTTTGTTTTAGAGTCATATATTGAGTAAAGAGATCGCGAGCGAGTTTTTCGGTTGTAGTAAGTGGAGCTGAAGCAGTACTTGAAGTCGTTTCTTTTTTGGTTTCAAGTTTATCGTTTGGTCCTTTTACAGCGGGATTTCTGTTTTGATTAATTTCAGTATTGTCCGATGTGCCGTCTCCATCAGTATCTTTATTGTTAGGACTCGTACCCCAGAGTGATTCTTCCCAATCTTTAAGACCATCACCGTCAGCATCACGCTCGGTTAACCTATTTTGAATGCTGACTTCGGCAGTGACTGCCGCAAATTGCGATTCAGTAGCGGCGCTTATGTTTTTTGGGCTTGAGGTGGGATAAAGAGCAGCAAAACTAATGCTTATAACTGCAATAAGACAAGCGATAATGAGCGGTATAATCTTTTTTGATGGTAACTTCAAGGTAGTACAGTAATTACTCCTTTATTATAGCAGGCTTAGCCGTTAAATATTCATATATTATGGGGATAAACAGCCGTGTTATAATGTCCCTATGTATCGGTTTGGAATTTTGATGATTATTGCCTCAATTCTCGCTTTTGGATATCCAGAAAATGTTGAAGCGTATACATTTTTGCGAAGTTTGCGATTAGGTGACAGTGGTGGAGATGTCAAAGAGCTTCAGAAGGCCCTTAATGCTGATCCCGTCACAAGAATTACGGCAGCAGGAAGCGGCGCCCCTGGTCAAGAAACCAACTATTTTGGCAGTTTGACTCAGAAAGCGGTTATTAAATTTCAAGAAAAGTATAAAACCGATATTCTCAATCCAGCAAGACTTTCATTAGGAAATGGCTATGTAGGGCCATTAACAGTAAAAAAGCTCAATACTATTCAAATTCAAGGACCTTTAGTCTTAAATCCCAATAATACGGCTGTAAATAATGATATTCTGGCTGAATTTAGGGTAAATGACAGTGAAAAGATCGATATATATGCTACTGATAAGAAAATTCAAGGAATCCATGATTCCTGGATCCAGAAAATAAATAATGTTTTAGCCACAAAAAATGGTGCAGCGGCTATTAATACCAATGAATTACTGCCGCAAAACTTGAGCCCTGTTCTCTTGACTCAAATTTCCCAGCAATCTGCATCTCCAGGTACCATAATTACGCTGTCAGGTATAGGCTTTAATAGTGAAAATACTCTTTATTTTGGATCACAATATGTGTTGAGAGGGATAAAAGGTCAAAATGGGGTGTTAAGTATATCAGTTCCCTCACTGCCATATGGAAAATATGATCTAGTTATTAAAAATAGCCAGGGTACAAGCAATAGTCTCGTTTTCATCATTACATCGAAATCGCCTACGCCAGTCATTGTCTCAAGTGTTTCTCCTCAGAGAATTTCGTATGGTCAAACAATAACTTTGAATGGTTCAGGTTTTAGCCCAACAGGCAATGATATATATACAACATTTGGTACAATAAAGGGTGTGAGCTCAGCTGACGGAAAAAGTCTTACTGTTACATTTCAGCCCGAATATTTGCGCGAGATAATAAAAACGGCACCTGGCGGTACTCAGTATGGTGTTCTTGTTACAGTAGTGAACGATAATGGTTATACAGCATCACCTGCGCTTTTCAATTTAACGACACCTTAAGCTATGCATAAGATAAAACATTTAAAACTTTTTGTAACGATACTGCTCTTCTTTTGTTGGTTTTTTTCGGCAACAATTGTTAATGCGCAAGTGCCTTTTGGAGGGCTAAGTACTGGAATAATACTTCCGTGTACATGTCCTGGACTTATTGGCCCTCCTCCCATTCCAGGATCAACCTGGCAGGCATTTACTCCGCTCTATTTCACACCTGTGCCATTGGCTGGGGCTATGGTTGTTCCTCCAGTAATTACCTTTCCATCCTATACAATTCGGCCGGCATCATGGGGATTGGGATTTTATGTTCCTGGAGCAGGGGTTGGATGCGGAATATTTGTTCCTAATCCGATACTTCCATTTTGTATTCCCCTACCTAATCTAGGATTGATTACTCCTTTTGCTGGCAGTTCACTTATTCCCTAATCACTCGAGAAAGTTTTTTCCAATCCTCCAGTGTAATATCTTCGGCTCGAGTTTTTTTATCAATACCGCTCTGCGCAAAAAGTTCTTCGAAGTTTCTATTTTCAAATACATTCTTTAAATTTCCAATGAGCATTTTGCGTTTATGAGCGAAACCGGCTTTCATGACATCGAAAAAGAATTTCTCATCGATGTCTTTAAAAAAGTCACGAGAAATATTCTCGACAAGTAAAATTCCTGAATCAACTTTGGGTGGAGGTGAAAAATATTTTGCTTTGACCGTGCCAATGTATTTCGGTGTACCGTATGCCTTAACACCGATGGAAAGAATACTTTCTTTTTTATCACGGGCAACAATTCTCTGGGCGACTTCTTTTTGCAAAAGCAATACCATAAGCTCTGGTTGATATTCTGCAGTCAAAAACTTTTGAATAATCGCTCCGGTAATATTGTACGGAATATTGGCAATAATTTTGTAACCTCCCTCCTGCTTCGCAGTGCTCCCCCCTAGGGGAGATTCTCCCTTTGAAGGGAGTGGCCTTGTGCCGAGGGATGTTGGATCAAATTCTAGAATGTCGCCTTGTTTAATATCCAATCTGCCCGATCCGATTTCTGTTTTAAATTTTTCTTGCAAAAGTGAAACAAGTTCGGCATCTTTTTCGATGGCCATAATTTTTCCAGCGACTGTAAGAAGCATTTCAGTTAAAGCCCCCTTGCCTGGTCCAATTTCTAAAATAACATCGTCAGTTTTAATCTGTCCTGCTGTAACAATGTCCCGAAGTGCTTCTTTTGATTTTAGAAAATTTTGCCCGAGTGATTTTTTAGGGTGGTGCATGAGGGCACTCTAGCATATTGCAGCCTCACCCCCAACCCCTCTCCTGTTAAGGAGAAGGGCTAGGGATGAGGCTGATTATTAATCAAAATAAATTGTTTTGATTGCAGACTTGCGAGAGCCGGTTCTGTCCTCTGACTGAATCAATTCCTCATCCATTTCAATCATAAATTCAGAGGGAATATTGACTTGTTTCGAGCCGAAAATGGTGCGCATACCGGCATAGGTCAAGAACAATTTTTTGCGGGCTCGAGTAACAGCAACATAAAATAAGCGGCGTTCTTCTTCAAGATCAACATCCTCATTACTCGTGCCCATTCTTTTGTGCGGAAATAAATTTTCTTCAAGACCGGTAATGAACACGTAATCAAATTCCAAACCTTTTGAGGCATGGATGGTCATGAGTTTCACAGCATTTTGGTCTTTAATCATATCATCTTGATCTGAGGCAAGTGCTGCGTCTGCCAAGAGCGATTCAATCCCTCCCTCGCCCGCCGAAGCTCCTGCGGAGGCGGGTTCGTTATCATATCTTGTGGCGAGCGTCACTAATTCTTTTATATTTTCCAATCGCTCTAAATCTTCATCGAGCTTGCTGGCTTTCAGTGTTTGCTCGATACCAGAAACTTTTAAAATATATTTTATAGTATCACTCGGTTTTGATGTTGAAGCCGTTTGTTTAATGGCACCTAAAATATTGAAGAAGGTATTTATTTTTTCGCGTGTTGCTGCTGGTAGTGTATCCTTTTGCCCGGCAAATAATTTAAGTAGGGTGACTTTGCCAATGCCTCGAGCAGGGACATTGATAATTCTTTTTATATCAGTTAATGAATCTTCATTAAGAGCGGCGCGCAAGTATGACAAGATATCTTTGACCTCTTTTCGTTCAAAAAATCGTACGCCCAAAACTTGATACGGTAAAGAATTACTGAGAAATGCTTCTTCCAAAACACGTGACTGAAAGTTTGCTCGATACAAAACCGCAATGTCTCGAGGTGCGACTCCTTTTTTTATAAGTTCCTGGGTTTTCTCAGAAATAAATTCGGCTTCATCGGCTTCATCATATCCACCAAAAACACCGATGCGGTCCCCCTCTGCTTGTTTAGTGAATAATTTTTTCTCTCGGCGGTTTTTGTTTTTTTCAATAGCCCGATTCGCTGCGGTTAAAATAGTCTGGGTTGAGCGATAATTTTCTTCAAGTACTACTACTTTTGCTTCAGGGTAATCTTCCTCAAAATTCAGAATATTTTGAATGTCTGCGCCACGCCACGAATAGATCATTTGATCGATATCACCAACCACACAAATATTTCTTGTCTTTTCTCCAAGAAGTTTTGAAATAGTATATTGGACCTTGTTTGTATCCTGGTATTCATCAATGTGAATATATTTCCAAATATTTTGATATCGTTCCAAGACTTCTTTATTTCGGCGTAAAAGCAGAACAGTCTTTAAGAGTAAATCATCAAAGTCTAGGGCTTTTTCTTTCTTGAGAATCTTTTCATATCGCTGCCAAACATCGGCTACAATCCGTGGAAAATACTGATTACCGGCACTTTGGCTGAATGTCTCAACCGTATTTAGGTTGCCTTTCTCCCGAGATATGGCATTCATGATCTTGCCCGGCTCAAATTGCTTGGGATCGAGCCCTGATTCCTCAAGCGCTTCCTTAACAGCTCGCTTTGAATCGTTTTTATCAAAAATGCCAAAATGGCGCGGCAAGTCTATTAAGCGGGAATTTTCTTTGAGAATATGAACTCCTAATGAGTGAAAGGTGCTCATGAAGGGCTTGTCTTTAAATGAAACAGGCAGATTGAGCTCCTTGTCCTCTGCCAAAAGCTTTTCAATCCGCTCACGCATTTCCTTAGCGGCCTTATTGGTAAAGGTAATAGCTAAAATGTCTTGAGGAGCTACCCCTTGCTTTATGAGATGCAAAATTCGATAGGTTATGGTCTTGGTCTTGCCTGCTCCGGCCCCAGCCAATATAAGTAAAGGCCCGTCTTTGTGTAAAACGGCATCTCGCTGAGGAATATTAAGACCATCAAGGTAGTTCATAGAGAACTACTATAACATGTTCCGGTTTTTCGAGTGGAGAGGGTTAGGTTTGGCGAAACTCGTGAATATTGAAATAAAGCCACGGAACATTCTCTTTAAAATATGGACCTTTTTAAGAGGTGCTGGATTAACGACTGGAGTAGCAGCAGCAATGGGCTCAAGATCAGTAAAAATTGTTTCAATTGGTTCAGTATAATGACTTACTTCTTCTTTAATTGGTTGGGGCTCAATTGCAGCGATCTCAACCCGTTCTAAAACAGCTGTTTGAGTTGATTCGGCTGGAGCATGTTCCATAGTTGGTGTGGGCATTGGTCCAGATAAAAGAACCTCAGGAACTGTTTCATAGAAGTGAGAGGCAAAAATTGGCGAAGGTATTGGAGCTATTTCTGTTGGAGCATCCCCGACAATTAATTCAGGAATAAGCCCAGTTGTAATCAGAGGCTTCTTTTCTCGGATCTTTTTTTTAGGAGTTTTAGAAGAAACTTTTTTAATTGCACCTTTTTTCTGAGCAGAAAACTTCCTAGTGGGTGCTTTTTTTTTGAGTTTTGGTGTCGTTTTTTTAGCCGGAACTTTCTTCATGAGTATATTTTACCATGCACAGGCTTTATGGTGGGCTGTGGATATCTGTTTGACATAGTTAACCCATGGTCTATGATTACTAAGTCGGCAGTATTACCTGTCGGCATACCTGATACGATTGAACGCCTGATGGCTTAACCAAGCCAAAATTTACTGAAATTCTGAACGACTCTCTAAATTAAGGCTTATTCTACACATTCCACAGGATCCTTCTCGATCTCAGTCACGATTGATCGGAAAGGTGACAAAATATATAGCGGTCGGGGTCATTACCTTACAGCTCATTCTGCCCCTACCACTATCCCCTTTTACGTATACCGCTCATGCAGGCTTCCTGTCTGTGGTGTCTTCTTTCTTGGGTATTGAAGTCAAGGCTGCTCAGGATGTAATCATGACAAACTCTCAGAAGATGCCTCTCTTAGAAGCACCTTTGAACCCTTTAGCAACAGCTCCACAGGCTGAAGTTAAGAAATATCTGGCAATGGCTTCAGCTGCCCAGGCTTTAATCTCAGCTAAGTCTGCTTTTGAACTTGAGGATACTCGCGATCATGGGCCGATACCTGAGGACAAAGACCAAGAGAATAACGATGGTGAAAATCATACCATTACTAATTATAAGGTAGTTGCCGGTGATACTGTTACAAGTATTGCAGAAAAGTATGGAATTTCAGTCAACACTGTTCTTTGGGCCAATGATTTGCGACGTGACAGTAAGCTCATTGTTGGTAAAAACCTAACCATTTTGCCTATAACAGGCGTGAAATATGAAGTAGAACCCGGCGATACCCTAAGCAGTATCGCCCTTAAATTTAAAAGTGATTCCAAAGAAATTTTTGCCTACAATGAGCTCGGGACTGATAAACTCAGAATTGGTGATGTTATTGTTATTCCCGATGGTGAAATAGCCCCTACTGCTACCTTGGCTAAAGCCCAAACGAGCTCTGGGAATATAGCTCAAAAGGCAGTTACTACTGCACTTGGAGTAAATATTGCTAAAGCTGATGTTCCCGAGGGCAGCGGTTACTATATGCGACCGATACTTGCCGGAACAAAGACCCAGGGAATTCATGGTTCAAATGGTGTTGATTTAGCAGATTCTTGCGGAACACCTATCTATGCAGCGGCCAGTGGTGAAGTGACTTTGAGTAAAGGAGGTGGCGCTTGGAACGGCGGTTATGGAAACTATGTTGTTATCAGCCATCCAAATGGTTCTCAGACTCTCTATGCTCACATGCAATCCGTGGCTCTTGATGAAGGTGTTCAGGTAGAAAAAGGCCAAGCTATTGGCACCATTGGCGCTACCGGTAAGGTACACGGCACAACCGGCTGTCACGTTCACTTCGAAGTCCGAGGCGGCGGCCGAAATCCTTTCTAGATTTCCTTAATTTAAATATTGAAAATGAAAAAGCCGCAAGAAAACCTTGCGGCTTTTCTCGCGGCTCTGTTTGCCGACGAAAGACTTACAGCACGTCGACCGACTCGAGGCCGTCGCGCAGGCGCTGCTTGAACCAGTCTTGGTCGAACTTCTCCGGGACGATCACGGTGAAGAACCTGTTTTGTGGGTTCTCCCAGAGCCCGGACAAGATCACGGCATTGATGGTCGCCTGGTCTGCCTGGTTTTCCAGACGCAAGTTGCTGCCGAGCATCCCCTTGAAGTACAGCACGGCGGTCCGGGTCCCCCCGTCGAGCGTCTGGTTTTGCCCTTGTCCCAGGTTGAACGCTAGACGGAGCTTTGTCCCAGCTCGGACGTCGCGCAGGATTTCACTGAGCTTTGCCCTGTCCATGGCGGATCCTTTCAAAAGAGGGCCATTTGTTCGTGTTGGAGGCACATTGCCTGCCAAAGACTGCTGTCCGGCATAATAGCATAAAATTTAAATAAGTCAATGACATTAAGCTCTTTTAGGCCGGTATTGCAGGGCTTCGAGGATGCATTCTTTGTTTATTTTCTGCATACCGCCCAAGTCAGCGATAGTTTGAGCTAATTTCATCATCCGGTGATGGGCTCTACCCGATAAGCCGAGCCTTTCTGAGGTGGTATTCAGGATTTCTTTAGCATATGAATCGAGTTCAATATAGGTATGAAGATCTCGGGCGCTCATTTCGCTGTTTGTAAGAATGCCGCGACTATGACCTTTGAAACGTTTAGCTTGAATATCCCGGGCTTTTTGAATGCGTTCTTGAACTTCTTTAGTAGATTCTCCACCTGATTGCCGCTCGGTTAGAGCTCGGTGGTTAATGGCTGAAACTTCAGTCCAAATATCAATCCGATCAATAATAGGGCCAGAGATTTTGCGCTGATAACGGGTGACAATGTTTGCCGTACAGGTGCATTCTTTGCCGGCAATGCCGTAATTGCCGCAGGGGCATGGGTTCATAGCCACAATCAGGATGACATGGGCCGGAAACGTGCTTGTACCACGGGCTCGGGCAATAGTAACGGTTCGCTCTTCGAGTGGCTGACGTAGAGCATCAATAACTTTGCGGTCAAATTCAGGAAACTCATCCATGAAAAGCACTCCTCGATGAGCTAAGGTAATTTCGCCGGGCTTGGGGAAAGTGCCACCCCCGACGATGGAAATATACGATGACGTATGATGCGGCGCTCGAAAGGGCGGATGAATAATTAAATCTCCGGCTAAAGTGCCGGCCACAGAGTGAATTGAAGACACTTCAAGCATTTCTTCGAATGAAAGTGTTGGTAATAAATGCCGGAAAGCCCGGGCAAGCATAGTTTTCCCTGTTCCTGGTGGTCCATACATAGCCAGATTGTGTCCGCCAGCAGCAGCAATTTCCATTCCCCGCTTTGCACCCTCTTGGCCATTTACATCAGACATATCAACATCATAAGTTTCATCTTTAGTAGGTTTCTCCGTTGGCGGCTGAGGTATGATTTTCGGCCGCGGCTGGCCATCGTCAGTCTTTTTATTATTTATATGCTCGATAATTTCTTTGAGATTGAGGCTTGGGTAGACCGTAATACCAGAAATTAAGGCTGCTTCGCGGGCATTTTCGGTTGGAACGAATATTTCTTCAAATCCGCGAGATTTTGCTTCACGAGTGAGCGGTAAAACACCTGAGACTGGTCGTAGTCCTCCATCAAGCGACAATTCACCCAGGAAGAGCTTTTTTTCTGGATTAAAACGAATATCTTGGGCTGAAAGTAAGTAAGCTAAAGCCATCGGCACATCAAAACTTGGTCCTTCTTTCTTTAAATCAGCTGGAGCAAGGGACACGACTACTTTTTGATTCTTACTTTTAGGCGAAGTGAAGCCGGAATTCTTAATCGCGGCTGAAATTCTATCCCGCGACTCTTTCACTGCTTCATCAGGCAGGCCGACAATGGAAAAAGAGTGTAATCCCTTGGATAAATCAACTTCAATTGAAATTATGGTAGCTTTGGTTAAATTCGCTTGAGCGCTATATACTTTGGCAAAACTCATGCCTTAAGCATACATAGTCGAGATAAAGGAAAAATAAAAACCGCCAGAGGGCGGTTTGGTTTAGGCATTCATATGCGCCTTGCAGGTTTTGGCGGCGGGATTGGCGCTTAAGCGATCTTCTTCAATTGGTTTGCCGCAGACTTCGCAGATACCGAACTTGCCTTCTTCCATTTTTTTCAAAGCGGCATCAATTTCCATTAAGCGAGTCTCAAGTTCATTAGTTAGAGCCGTGTTATTTTCATATGATTCAATTCGATCGGCAGTTTCATTTGAGTCTGATCCAAGGATATCCATATCTGCAGGCTTACCTTGCCAATCATCAGGGCTTTTCATATTTTTAACTACACCAATTTCTCCAAGCTCGCGTACTAAGAGCTCTTTTTCTTCAGTCAGCTTTTTCTTAAGTCCGTCATGGTTTTCGTGATGTGTCATATGAATATGATAGCAAGTACAGCTTCTAATGCAATTACTGTACGAATTGAGACGTTGCCAGCCGACCGATTATTTCAGCAAAGGTTTCTTCATTGGTTGTCATGACGATTGTCTCTTTATCAGTCAGAGCATAATAGAGCACTGGCTGACCAGCTGCATTCTTGGCAATACGGACGTCTTTGTTTCGAATAATTGCGTCGCTAAAGGTGTATGTTGAAGTTGGATTTTCAGCAAAGTGCACTGATGAGACAAAAAGAGGCTGGACATCTTCAACCATGGTCTTTTCCCAGGCAATCATGCCCGAAAAAGCAGTTTCATATGAACTTGTTTTAAAAATAATAAAGGGTTCATTAAATTCTGTACCGGTGTGATAGCCTAAGACATAATCTGGTTGAAGAGCCCGAACAAAGTACGAAGGAATGCTACCAAAGGCTCCAGCAATACTTTCAACAGGAATTGGAATCTGAACTGCCGTTGTGGTAGCTAAAATAAATGAAAAACGTACTAACGATCCGGGTGCGGTATTAAGAAGAATGGTGCCATCATTGATTGCCTCTTCTAAATACTGGCCAGGAGCAATAGGGATAATCAATTTACCCTCAGTAGCAATGATATCAGCTTTAGTGATAGACGGTGGAGCAGTCTGACTCAGTCGGCGTTGAATGCCAAAAATAATAAGCGCGGCCAGGACACAGCCGAAAAGTAAAATGAGACTAATCGGTAACAGCCAAATATTTTTTTTAACTTCAATAATCGGTTCAGATTGTTTTTTTTGATTCTGCGATACAGCGATATCGAGCATTGAGAGTTCTTTTCCTTTCAATGTATCAGCAAGATCACTGCTGTAGGTGTGAATAGGAGGCAGTGGAGACTTCTTTTTTTCATCTTCCATGTCTCTAGTATATCACTCTTGAGTTGACTCATGAAGCAGTCTCATCTACACTAAAAAAAGCGTCGCACATTTTTGTTTCTTTTTTGCATGGAGGCCCATATGAAAGCCACTTTGCCGGACAGCGATTCTGTTCGCCTGAACTGTGCGGAGTCGACTGAACAGGACCCACACAAGCCTCAGCCGCCCGCCCCACGTCAACCCGAGCAGTCAACGTCGCCGCGCCAGCTACACGTCAACGACGCCTGGCTCCCGCAAGTCGAGAACTGATTCGCCGCCGGACGAAACAAAAAAGCCCCGCCTCTCTGAGAGGTCGGGGCTTTTTCTTTACTGTTTTGAATTACTCAGCTTCTTTTTCTTCTCTTGGCTCGAGGACAGGCATTTCTACCTTATCCATTTTGTCCATCTTAGGTCGGAAACCTTTGAGACGTTTATCATTGCGCGGATTGTAGCCGAGCAAGTATTTTCGAGGATTAGCTGAAAGATCGATGAATTCATCGGCTGCTTCCTTAAGGCGCTGGGAAGATGAGGCTCCAAACGAAGCTACTTCTACCTGACAGCCTTGATTTGTTTGTAAATATTCAACGAGGGGAATAAAATCGCCGTCGCCGGAGATAATAATAACGGTATCGAGCTTTGGAGCCATTTTAATAGCATCCACAGCAATACCGACATCCCAATCGGCTTTCTTGGCACCGCCCATGAAGATTTGAAGATCTTTGGTCTTAGCTTCAATGCCCATTTTACCGAGAGCATCGAAAAAGTTTCGCTCGTCACCTGCCTCAGTCGTAATGACATAAGCAATGGCTCGAATGAGGGCTCGTCCGGCCAATACGTCTTTAACGACTTGACCGAAGTTTACCCGAGACTGATAGAGATTCTTTGCAGTATGATAAAGATTTTGCGCATCTATGAAAATTCCGACGCGCTGCTCCTTGTGTTTAATAACTGACATAAAAATGATTACAGATTAAAAAATAAATGTACATGCCTCCAAAAGTATAAAAAGAACAATAAAAGCGTGATTGCTCACGCCTTATTGTATTATGATTTCTTCTTTAAGTTAAGCTTTTTCACTAAAGCGCTGTATCGCTTGGTGTCTTTCTTCTGAAGATAATTCAGGTGAGTCTGGCGGCTGGCAACCAT
>JAIFWI010000028.1 GCA_019661945.1 Candidatus Parcubacteria bacterium
AATAAACTTGACCGCATGGGCGCAAGTTTTGACCGATCATTTCAATCTATTCTTGACCGCTTGAATAAAAATGCTGTCCGCGTTCAAATTCCTATCGGTATTGAATCAACATTCGAAGGAGTGATTGATCTTTTGAAAATGAAGGCCTTCTACTTTGAAGGGGAGATGGGTATTGATATTATTGAAAAAGATATTCCTGAAGAGTATCTTGAAGAAGCAAAAAAATATCGAGCGATCTTAGTTGAGAAGATTGTCGAACATGATGATACGATGATGAACAGCTATCTTGAAGGCAAAACTGACTTTCCCATTGAAGATCTTAAGGCAACACTTCGAAAAGCTGCTCTTCAAGTGAAACTCATTCCTGTTTTCACTGGTTCAGCTTTGAAAAATAAAGGAGTGCAATTAGTTCTTGACGGTGTGGTTGATTATCTCCCAAGTCCACTTGATGTGCCGCCGGTCAAAGGCCTCGATCCAAAAACAGGCGCTGAAATTTTCCGCAAAGCTTCAGATGAAGAACCTTTTGCCGCACTTGCTTTCAAACTTCAAAACGATCCATTTGTTGGGCAGTTAACATTTTTCCGGGTGTATTCAGGAACGGTTGAAGCAGGAACATACCTTTACAATGCTACAACTGGTGAGAAAGAACGTCTCGGCCGTATTGTCCGTCTTCAAGCAGATAAGCGCGAAGAAGTGAAAAAAGTGTTTGCTGGAGAAATTGCGGCTGCTGTTGGTCTCAAGAATGCAAAAACATCTCACACCTTTGCTGATGAGTCGCATCCAATACTTATTGATCCGATTAAATTCGTTGAACCAGTTGTGTCACAGCGTATTGAACCAAAGACAAAAGCTGACCAGGAAAAAATGGGTACAGCTATGAAAAAACTTTCTGATGAAGATCCTACATTTAAAATTAGTTCTAACGTCGAAACAGGGGAGACGATTATTTCCGGTATGGGAGAACTCCACCTTGAAATTATGGTTGACCGCATGAAACGAGAATTTGGTGTCGAAGCCAATGTCGGCAAACCTCAAGTGGCATATCGCGAAACAATTACTGGCACTGCTGAAGCTGAACACAAATACATCAAGCAGTCGGGAGGCAAGGGTCAGTACGGTCACGTCAAAATTAATATCAAACCGCTTGAACCACTTGTTGAGGGGGCGAAAATTTCTAAAAATGTCAGCCGATATGATGACTTTGAATTTATTGACTCAATTAAAGGTGGTGCTATTCCTCAGGAATTTATTCCAGCGGTTGAGAAGGGTGTGAAAGAAGCCATGGATCGCGGCATTGTGGCCGGATTTAAAATGGTTAATATTTCTTGTGAGTTGACCTACGGTTCATATCACGACGTCGACTCATCCGAAATTGCCTACAAAATCGCCGCCTCACAAGCTTTTCAAGATGCGGCTAAGCGCGCTCGACCAGTTCTCCTTGAACCAATTATGAAAGTTGATGTATCTGTGCCTCAGGAATTTTTTGGTGACATTACCGGCAGTCTCTCATCAAAGCGAGGTTTGATTGAAGGTGATGTTGAACGTCCCGGAGGAATTAAACTCATTACTGCTAAAGTGCCGCTCTCAGAAATGTTTGGCTATGTCAGCCAGGTCCGCTCAATGACCAAAGGCCGCGGCAATGTTGATATGGAATTTAGCCATTATGACATCGTCCCAACCAACGTCGAAAAAACTATTGTCGAAGGCAGGAAATAATGCTATTGTATCGCCAGCGAGAGTTTTTTGGGTCAGTTTGACCAGGAAGCGATTGCCGATGGCAGTATGGGTTTGGGGGGAGGGCATCACAGAACCCACCTAGACTTCCTAAACCATGGCGACGTATTGCCGGGTCACACTGTGATCGCCGTGTTCTCCGGAACACGGCGATTTCTATTTGCATTTTTAGAGAAACCAATTAGTCTAAAGTTAGAAGGAGATAAACATGAGTGATGAATTCGACTCTGTGCTGAATTGGTACAAGGTTTCGAGTGTCGATGAGTTAGTTAAGGTTTGTCTGGCAAGTCTGCGAGGCAAAGACCTAATGACTCAACTGCAACAGCAAAGTGTTGCTTTGATTGCAAGGAATTGTCTAGAGAAGGGTTCGCTTTCCGATGTGCCAGGAAAAGATCGGTGGCGTTTTGTTATCCACCTACCCGAGGACAAACCTTCTGATCAAAACCAGGATATACATTCAGTTGCCCATGAGTTTGGACATACATTTGAATTCATATTTGAAGGACAGATGAATCCCGATGCTCAGCGTCTAAGATATGTGGAAACATGGACAGGGGAAGTGTTTGCCAATCTTTTTGCCATTTGCTGGCTTGAAGAGGGAACAAATAGCCAAGATCTTCTATACTTTCTCGAAGCACATGCGAGTGAGGATTACATAAAAATTCCCTCCCCAGAACCTATGCCCTGAGCCTGGTTCTTTTTTTATTTGCATTAATATATAGAAGAGCTAAGCTTAAGGGAGAAGAAAGGAGCTTCCAATGATTCTCGAAACCATACTGACCATTTGGAATATCTTCATGCCTCTGGTGATCGAAAAGAACCTGCCGCCTTATTGGCAAGCGCCGCCGCGCTCAAACATCGTAATTGCTTCCGCCGCCTAAAAACGGCCTTTTTATTTAGCAAAGGCCTCTTCTAATTCAGATGAAGCATAAAACTCGCTGGCCAAACCGCCAAAGCTATATGTTTTGCCCTTAATTTCAATTTCTGCCCCGCCGACTTGAGGGTTATGGTTAGGATGTGAATTTTTAAAACCGATATTAAAGAGTGTACTTAAAATTTCTGGTCGGTCTGATATATCAAACCCTGCATTTTTCCATTGAGTTTCAATTTGTTTGAGATATAGAGCAGCATAGAGATAACTATAATACCGATCATGTTCATTAATAATCCGATCAAAGCGTTCTTTATTGTGATCAGTAGTCGTAAAGTCGAGTAGGTTTTCATATTTTTTGCCTAAATAAAATGATGAAGTGCTATCTTTTAAATGATTTTCGATTTCAACAGCAGTTTCCTGCTTCAATCCCATTACTCCCCAAGAAAATTGGCTCTGATTGCCTAAAAGTTTCAATGGAGCGAAGACGGTTTTAAATAGTTCGCGATTGGTATGATAAAGTCTCAATTGCTCTACTATTAATTGGGCAACAATCAAGCGGGGATTACTATCAGAAGCCATACCAGCTTTAGTAAGGGCTTCTTTGTCTCGAATAACCGCTTCTTTAAATACATTCCATTCTTCACCTTGCGCCCAGGAATATGCTTTTTGAGCCTGTTGAAAGTACTCATTTTGCCGATCAATAATCCCAGGCACATTTGTCCAGCCGAATTTTACAGCAAAGTATCCTACGACAAGGATAAAACCAATAGCCGCAAACAAATAGACAATTACATTTATATATTTTCTTATCCCCATGAGCTCATAGCTAATTAAGCAGATTCTGCAATAATAATACTATCACTATTATCTAATACTCATTAATGAATAAAACAGCTCTCCGAATTACCCTGGCCGTATTCTTTTTTATAAGTCTGCCATTGTTGGTGCAAGCTCATGAAATTGGAACAAAACATGAACATCAAGCCGCTCCTCAGCAGATCAGCCAATTAAAAAATTTAAATGAAGAAATAGTAAAAAAAGCCCAAGGCGGTGTTTCACTATTTGGTATACGATTGCTACCGCAATCATCTGAAGTTCAGGCAGAACTCAAGACTTTAGTTGAAAAAAGAAAAAACATTATGCTCGATCTTTTAAAAAAAGATCCTCGAGTATTTATTAAAAATAAATTGCCTGCAACTACTCGACAGAGATTATCGAAAGACATTCAAGCTCTCGTTGAACAGGATGTGACCGTGCAGGGGAAAACTAATGTCCTTCATGTAGATGATTTCGAAAAGCCGGAGAACTCTTCATTTAGATATATCTTAAAGACTGCTCAAGGTGATATTGAATTCCATCCAACAAGAGAAATACCCCTAACATCTAATACAACACTTAAGGTGACTGGAGTGCAGCTTGGTACTGAGATGGCGCTTGATACTGATCAAAAAACAGCAATGCAAGTTTTAGCTTCAGCTCCCGCAATTGATTCAATCGGTGATCAGAAAATGCTCGTATTTCTTATTGAGTTTGCCAATTCAGGCCCCCGACCATTCACTCGACAACAAGCATATGATCGTATCTTTAATGGGACATTTCAAAAATTTTATAAAGAACAGTCATATAACAAGATTTCCTTTAGCGGGCAGGTCTTTGATTGGATGACTATTCCAAGAAATGTTGAAGAAGGTACTGCGTGCTGGAAAGTTAAAATGGATACTCCTGAAATTCAAGCTTTTATAAAAAATAACAATATTAACTTATCAAATTTTGGCAGAGTTCTTTTTTTAGTTAATGGAAATTTGAGTGACGCATATGTAAATATGGGATGTGGTGATGTTGGCAGACAAGAAATGACAATAAATGATCAAGTATATAGACTATCTATCTCCTGGGGTGGTGAGTTAGACACATTTAATTCTCCTAGTTGGTCTTCTGTTTCGTGGAATAGATTTGATCAGATTGTAACCCATGAAGTCGGACATAACTTGGGGTTAATGCATGCTAATGGCTGGGACTGTCAACCGGCAACTTTATATGGTAATTGCGAGCATATAGAATATGGGAATTATTTTGATGACATGGGAATTGGACGCTTCTCTCTTCATTTCAATGCTTTCTATAAAGAACTCTTGGGCTGGATCAATCCGCAAAATGTAGTGACCATAACCCAAGCGGGAAGATATACAATTAATCCCTTAGAATTAAATTCAGGCAAACAGTTTGCGAAGATACTTATGCCCGGCTCAACAACTCCTGCATACTATCTTGAATATAGAAAAGCTCTGGGCTATGATGCAGATCTAAATACTCCTGATTGGAATTCAAATCAGACAGGTCTTATTGTTAATCGAATTCTGCCATATCCTGCTCCGTTCGTGTCTATTTCGCGTCTTCTTGATATGAGTCCACAACAGGTAATCTGGAGAGGTGGTGGAGTTGGCGGTGCAACATTAGATTTAAATATGCCAGCTTTCGTGGATAAAGGCAGAGGAATTACTATTGGCCCTATAAAAACTGTCGCATCATCAAGCATTACGTTTGATGTGGCTTATGCACAACCTATATGTGTCCAGCAAGCTCCACATTTAATCATGCCTTTTCTTCTTGAGCCAGGCATTATCGAGGCAGGAGAATCTATTGTTCAGCAAGTATCCTTCCTCAATCCAAGTTCCGCTCTGTGTGGTAATCAGAATTTTACAGTAACTGTTAAACCTCCAGCTGGCATCACTGCTAGTGTTTTAGATTCTCCATCACTCGTAACTTTGCCAGCAACTGCCGATGATGTGTATGCTCCATCTGGATATGAGGCGATATCTATAACTACAAGTTCATCTCTATCTCCAGGCATCTACAGTGTGCCATTTACGGTACGAAATACTTCCTCGGGATTAGCAACTACCAGCAAGTTTATTTTTAATGTTCGAGGATCATCAGAAACACAACTCTCACTTACAAGTACATCAACTTTAAGTCTTCAGTTCAATCCAAATGGTAGCGAAGCAGCCATGCAGGCGAGATTTAATATTAGTTTTATTACAGGAACATCCGCTGTCAAGATACCAAAGGCTGGCGCGTTTCCTATGATAGCTATAGATACAGAAGGTCATGCTAGTGGCTTTGAAATATCATATCCAGTTCCATCTCGATTTATAGATGATGGAGATTATTACACAGTTCCCGCCAATAGCAGTTTTTCTTTTACCGTAACAGGAACTAGAACAGATCTTGGAACAGTCTTCGGCGGGACATACAAAGCATCTTTGCAGGGAATATATACGATAAATCCGACAACTGGTGCATATTCACTTATTGAGGCACCAACAAATCAGACAAATTCTCTAACAATTATTGGAGAAGTGTCGCCGTATATTAATTCACTAACACCAAATCCTGCTAATCTTAATGCAACAATAACCTTAAAGGGCATTCGCTTTGCGCCAAAGGGGAATATAATTGAAGTTATAGATACAAATCGTCAGATGAGAACATTAACGGTACCATCAGCGACTGGCGCAACGACTTCAATGATTTCATTTACTCCGCTAAATCTTGGATTATCTGCTGCGGGGACATACAAGCTGCAAGTTCTTCATCCAACAACTGGCCGAAGTAATTTTGTTCAGTTTGAACTGAGAACCGATATTATTCCTGGAGATGCAAATGGTGATAGTAGAGTTGATGGATCAGATTTTGCCATTTTAGCTGGAGCTTTTGGAACACAAACTGGGAATCCAAATTTTAAATCCGGAGCAGATTTTAACCAAGATGGTAGAGTTGATGGTTCTGATTTTGCCATCCTTGCATCGAACTTTGGGCGGGGAGCGCCTGCTGAATCTCTGATCGCGGTTACAAATTCCAACCTAACAGTACGCAATAGTAGCCCAAGCTTAACCAATGTGGTTACAGCTGAGGTGACGGTAGTGATTAAAGCAGGAAATCAGGGCTTAAGTTTAAATAAGTCATCATTCAAAGCTCAACTCGTGGGAAAAACCACATACACTATTCCAACAAGCCAAACAGTAGTAGCGGTGGATGGGGTAAATATCGATGGCTCGATCGTAATTCCAGCAAATGGATCTAGAAATATCACGGTTACAGCTGTCGGCTATCCAAACATTAATGGTATTCCATCCGGATCATATGTTACGCATCTTGCCCCAATTACACTGGCTGATGGCAAGGTAGTGGCAGCTCCTGAGCTCGTCAAACCTAAATCAGTAACTATTATGTCTGGTCCTGAGCCAAGTGGCTCACCTTCACCTACAGCTACACCGCGTCCATCGCCGACTCCAACTCCGCGGCCGTCTCCAAGTCCAGCGGTAAGTAGTTCTCCCGCACCTTCAGCAAGTGCCTCTGCTGCGCCGAGTCCGGCATCGTCAGGTTCATCTTCACCAAGTCCATCTCAAACCGCCGCAGCTACACCAAAGAGTCAGGTAGGCAATACCCTTCCACCGGCGAAGTCATTCGTAGATTGGCTTAAAAGTTTAGTCGGATTCTAGGCCTAAGGTCAGCTTTTATGTATTGACTTTATATGGGGCTCTGCTAATATAAGCTCTATCGCATTTTTGCGTCGTTTTTTGTATCTGTTCTCTCGGAAGAACAGGTATAATGTATTATTAATAGTTCATTTATTACTACAATTTTATGGCAGAAGCATTCGATCGGTCAAAGCCACACGTTAACGTCGGCACCATCGGCCACGTTGACCACGGCAAGACAACC
>JAIFWI010000029.1 GCA_019661945.1 Candidatus Parcubacteria bacterium
TCTTGTATGATGTAGTCATTACTGGAATTAAAGATGGTTTCGCTTGGCAGTATTTGGTGTAAAGTAGCTCTCTTAAACTCTTAAATCCGTGAACAAAACCTTAAAAACAGCCCTTAAGATAGATACTCTTACGTTCATTTTGAACAAAGCTCGCTAAGCGAGGCTTTTAAAACATGTCATTACAAACAGCACTGCTCTTCGGAGCAGCTGCCGGCATAATCGGTATCGCGGTTGGATACTATTTGAGACTCATCATTTCCCTTGGCAAAAAGGGCTCGGTTGAGCTTGAAATAAAACGTATCCTCTCTGACGCTCAGGAAGAAGGCAAACGCATTACAGCTGAAGCAGAGAAAAAATCAATTGATACCTTGCGAGAAGTGCGGGCAGAAATAAAGGAAAAGGAAGATAAATTAAAGAAAACAGAAGATCGCTTAATTAAAAAAGAAGAATTATTGGATAAGCGCCAGACGGATATTGATACGGAAGTTGAGAATTTGAAGCTGAAAATCACCGAAATCAAAAATATCCGGGATAAGGCAGATGCCTTAGAGCAAGATCGGCGCAAAGAATTGGAAAAAGTGGCTAACTTAAGCGAGGAAGACGCTAAAAAAGAGTTATTGGGCGTGGTTGAAAAGAAATATGAAGAAGATATGGCCGTTCGGATGCAGAAATTTGAGATTCAAGGCACCGAGCGCATGGAGAAACGCGCTCAAGAAATCTTAACCACTGCTATACAGCGCCTCGGCAATGCTGTCTCGGCTGATATTATGGCTACGACGGTTCAAATCCCAAATGATGAAATAAAAGGCAAGATTATTGGAAAGGAAGGGCGAAATATTAAGGCATTTGAGCGTATCACTGGTGTCGAAGTTATTATCGACGACACTCCCGGCTCCATTACCCTATCGTCATTTAATCCGGTCAGACGCCAGATTGCCCGCGTTGCTCTTGAATCTCTGGTAGCAGACGGCCGTATTCAGCCGGCAAAAATTGAAGAGATGGTTGAGAAAGCCAAAACTGAAGTCAATAAAATAATTAAAGAGAAGGGCGAAGCGGCTGTATACGAATGTGGAGTATTTAATCTCGATCCACGTATCGTTCATATTTTGGGCCGTTTGCACTTCAGAACAAGCTACGGCCAGAATGTATTGCAGCACTCAATTGAAATGGCCCACGTCGCCGGTATGATTGCTGAGGAGCTCGGAGCAAATGTTTCAATTGCTAAAGCCGGAGCCCTACTTCACGACATTGGTAAAGCAGTTGATCACGAAGTTCAAGGTACCCATGTTGAAATTGGCCGTAGAATCTTGCAAAAGTTCGGCGCCGCTGAAGAAATCATTAAAGCTATGCAGGCGCATCATGGAGAATATCCATTTGAAACGACTGAGTCAGTGATTGTCCAAGTAGCAGATGCCATTTCTGGATCCCGCCCAGGTGCCCGCCGTGATACGGTAGAAAATTACTTGAAACGCTTAGAAGATCTCGAAGGCATTGCTAATTCATTTAAGGGTGTTGAGAAATCATATGCTCTGCAGGCAGGCCGTGAAATAAGAGTTTTTGTTACTCCAAGTGAAATGACTGATATTGAAGCAAAAAATATGGCCCGCGAAATTGCCGTTCGCATCGAAAATGAATTAAAATATCCTGGAGAAATCAAAGTAACCGTCATCAGGGAGACCCGCGTCATCGAATTTGCTCGCTAATTTGCTCTAAAAATCGCTTTATTGTGTAATTATTTTGCCACTATCTAAAAATACGGCTTATTATATACTTATATTACGTTTAGGTCGCATTAATAACAAAAGCAACAAAAAATGAACAAGGCAAATATTGTCGATGCAGTCCATGAGAAGCTTGGTGGAACGAAAGTTCAAGCTGAGCAGGCTGTTGAGACAGTGATTGAAAGCATCATCATGTCCCTCAAGAAGGGCGAGGAGGTTTCAATTGCAGGTCTTGGTATTTTCTCAGCAAAGCAGAGACAAGCAAGAAAGGCTCGAAATCCTCGCACCGGCGAAATGGTAGATGTGCCAGCCATGCGCGTTCCTAAGTTTCGAGCGGCAAAGGCTTTGAAAGATGCGGTAAAGTAGTTTTCTCCCTGCCCTGAGCATAGTCGAAGGGCCACTTTACAGAGTCCCGTACCACCATGGTACGGGATTGTGTTATACTTTTCTCATGACCTTCCCTATTAATCTCCAGTTTGAGGCTCTCTCTGGAATTACTCAAATGGGCATTTACTCGCCCATTTTCTATAGTTTTCTCTTTTTGCACGTCGTTTCTTTCATTATCGCTTTCGGTAGCGTGATTTTTATTGATACCTGCGGACTATTGTGGATTTTGAAGAAAGTAAAGATGAGTTTTGTGAATAGTGTAGCTGATATCGGCACAAAATTAATCTGGACAGGATTATCGGGTCTTGTTATCTCAGGCACGGTTCTTATTTTATTTAAAGGGTATATTGATCAACTTACAGCCATTAAACTCTTTTTTGTGGCTTTAGTTGCCCTGAACGGCATAAATTTGCATTTTATTAAAAAATCCTCGGCTCATATTACTGATACTGATGAAATGCCGGCCCTCATTCGCTTTCGCATTACCGTGGCCTCAACTATTTCTCAAATAAGCTGGTGGGGCGCTGTTACTATTGGCTTTGTTCACCGCCACATTCAGCACAATATCCCCTATCCAACTAATCCATGGCTTTGGATGGTTGGTATTCTTATCACCATTTCAACTATAGCGATATTAGGAGAAGTAATATTACGAAAAAGCCCTGCCCCCAACGCCAGCTACACTAAAATATAATTTTCTGCTATAGTTTGCCTCATGCGGGATTAGTTTAATGGTAAAACAACAGTTTTCCAAACTGTGGTTAGGAGTTCGATTCCCCTATCCCGCACCAGAGCAACTCTTTGGTCAATTAGGCGGCAATATAAAAAAAAGAGAGCTGGTCATGCTCTCTAGATTTCTTTTAATCGAAGTCGTCATCATCCTTGTCACGATCACGTCGTTGAGGTTCTTCCGCAACAACGAGATCTGCCGAGAGTGTCTCGGTGATGACCTGTCTGTACTGCTCGATCGCTTCTTGACCACGAAGGTCATGGAGAACGCGACCTTCCTCGATCACGACGACACGCTCGAAGTGGTGTAAATACATCGGGTCGTGTGCAATGACCAGGATCGTCTTGTCCTTCATCTCGCGAAGTGAACGGTAGAAACGCTCGCGCGTCTGCACGTCACAGTGTGCCATCGGCTCATCGAAGAGTGCGATGTACACGACTGGGTCGAGCAAGCGGTAAAACGCTGCCGTCAGCTTCAAGCGTTGTAACTGTCCGCTTGAAAAGCCAACACCCCCTGGCCACTCCTCCCCGATCTGGGTTTGGTAGCCATCGGGTAAGTCCTTCACGAAGTCGTGCGCTCCAGAGATTTGGGCAGCATACATCAGCCGTCCAGTATCCACCTTTTCGGGATCGTTACCCGTGAGCGCCTCGTCGATCTTGAAGTCAGGGATCTGACTGTCTTGGGTCACGTACAAGATGTGGTCAAGCCAGCAATCCTGCTTGAAGCGAGTCGTTGGGATCTGGTCGATCAGTACCTCACCTTCTAGTGGGGCAAAGATCTTGGTCAGCAGCCGAACGATCGTAGTCTTTCCAGACCCGTTTCGGCCAACAATCGCCACTTTCTCGCCTGGCTCAATTACGAGTGAACACCCGTCGAGAGCTAACTTGTTTATCTGCCTTGGATAAGCAAATGAGACATCGCGAAGTGTGAGCCTTGGTGTCGAAGTCAATCGGAAGGTTTGAGCTTCCGTTTCATCGATTAAAGGCTCAATCGCCATGAACTGTTCGAGGTAGTTGTAGTCACGGCAATTGCTTCGCAGCTTTACCGTCACTTCAGATAGATCATAGAGTGCGCTACGGAACGTCCGCATGCTCCCCATGAAGAAAAACAACTTGGCGAACGTGAGATCGCCAGCCACCAGCCCTTTGCCGAGATACGCCATGGCTAGACCAATAGCGATGACCTCAACAATGTGAATGCCGATGTCCGCTTTGAAATCGAACCAACGAAGTGCGAGACTGCTCTTGAGAAGCTGATCCCGAAAATGCTGGTAGCGACCCCACATGTAGGCACTGAAGCGAAACAACTTGGTCTGCACCATCATGTTCCGGTTCGAGAGGCAGTAGCTGTACTCCGACTTCTTCCGTCTGACGATGTGCTCTTGCTCGAACAGATTCCGACGCTTGCGGTCGATCGTTACTGCCTTGATCATCTGAGGGACAACAGGCAATACCGTGAGCAAGATCAGGAAGGGATCGAGGATCATGATGATCGTTACCGAAGCAACGACCCCAATAGTCCCAGACAACACTTCCATCTGGGTTTCCCAGAGGTTCTTGACCGACTGCTCGCCTCGGTTTTCCGTTCGATCCTTGAGAGCAACGAAGTCTGGATCAGACAGCCTTCCCAAATCGAGTGACATCAGCTTTTCAATCTGCTGATCATCGAGAAGGAAGCCGAGCTTGTCGTCAAACGACTGTGCCCGCCATTGTGAGAACTCCCGAATGAGGCTGACGATGAGGTAGTATGCCGCGAAACACATTGCTGCGAGGAACACCAGCCGCATTGAGAGCCGTCCTTCGCTGAGCCAGCCACCTGCCACCTGTTGGATGACCAGGCCGAATAGCGCAAATGTTCCAAGAGCCATGAGACTCTTCCACATTGCTGCGACCCAGGCGAAGCGAACCAAGAGGGGGTCAATACTCCGCATGAGCTTGTTGACCTCTTTGAGAACACGCCTGGTCTCAGGGATGAGAACACGGAACGATTGCCACGACTGCTTGAACTTTGAAAGAACCATCAGATACTCCTCCCTTTCTGGGTTTGAGTTTTATGTAATCCAATTTGGATTATGTCATAATATAACAGTTCTGTAAATGAACGAGTTAGGAGTACATCTATTCTTTTTCTGCCCTCACTTGCGCCGCACACTGCGGGCACATCATTTGATCACCCACCTTCACCATTTGATTGGCCGGTAATTTCATACCACAAGAGGCACACTCAACCATTTGTTGAGCCGGAGTTGTTGGATCATTTAGGTCCATGATCTCTAATAGACGTTAGAGCCAGGTCAAAGTTATCACCTTCCTCAAGAATATTTCTTTTCTCATATCCACAAATGAGACATTTGTGCGTTAAAACGTATTCATCTCCGCCTCTTTCGAAATCTACCGGTTTCATCATTCCACCACACTTTGCCGCTCTATCCCCAGGATGAATATCCACGTGCTTGCTCCATAAACACTTCGGACAGTGATTAGTATAGCCCGTCCCCTTCACCTCAGCACCACAGTGCTCGCAGGTAAAGTCTTCAATATTTCTTATAAATTTAGAACTCACGATCTATATCTCCCCCTTCTTCATACATATGCGCATTATTCGTGTGCCACTCCTCTACAAGACCTGGAGCTTCATGTTGAAAATCATATTTAGCAAACTCATAATCTTCTTTCATTCTCTTTTCCCTTACCTCAGCCCTCAATTTCTTTATTACTTCAGGATCTGTAGATGTATTTGATTTGAATCTTTCCATTGCTTCTAGAGCCTCCTTTTCGGCTGCTTCCCAGGCAGTTGGGTCATATTTCTCCTTAGTATTTTCCATTCCCTCTTCATTTTTGGGAAATTGCTCCATAAAATAATTAGCTATAAAAAAATAATGCCTAATTATATCATATGAATAATTTTGTCGGAGTGCAGGGATTCGAACCCTGAGTCGCCTGATCCCAAATCAGGAATGTTAGCCGTTACACCACACTCCGGTTTACCCAGTGAATACTAGCACAGACAATATAAATAGCAAAAAGACGGCTATAAGACTATGTCTTCTATAAGTCTAATAGCTGACTCCCCTGTCTTTTTATCGATATAAACGGTCACAATGTCGAATATCCAGTCTATGTCCCAGAGTCTTTTATCAAGAATGTAAGCCTGGATTACTCGTGACAACCTCTTAAGCTTCCACGGATGAACATTATCTTCTGGCCTATAACCATCAAATGTTCTACGTGAAACAGTTTCGTCCACCTTCGCTAAAGCTTCGATGGACAAACATGATACAGTTTTCACTTCAATGAAGTGATATGTTCGATCCTTTACTGAAACAATATCTATCTCTCCATACTTCCGTAAATAGTTTCTATCTTTAATAAGGAAACCCTGTTTCACGAGAAACTCGCAGGCTATATCTTCTCCCCGATCCCCAACAATTCTTTTTTCTGTTCTGTTGTCCATAAACAACATATACAACAGAGCATATAAAATAGTTATAAAGTGTTATACATGAAATACGTTTCACGTGAAACATATAGGACAGCTCAAACAGACTTTTACTCAAGCATATTTCCTTTAAATCCTATATTTAAGGCCATATTTTACCTATATAAAGTACAAAATGATAGGACAATAAAGTCGTCCTTTATACACATATCCCCATAGTTATCCACACTTTGTGCGGGTAGGGAGAATCGAACTCCCGTCTCATCCTTGGCAAGGACGTGTTCTACCACTAAACCATACCCGCTATGTGCGCCCGGCAGGACTCGAACCCACAACCCCTTGGTCCGAAGCCAAGTGCTCTATCCATTG
>JAIFWI010000007.1 GCA_019661945.1 Candidatus Parcubacteria bacterium
TGGCAGCTGATGACGAAGCTCAAGCCGCAATTGATATGTATAATGGCAAGGAACTTGATGGCCGAAGATTAACAGTCAACGAAGCTCGGCCAAAAGAAGATCGTCCAAAACGCGACTTCAATAATCGAAACTATTAAATTCAGCGTGCTATAATCGGAGCATGGAGTGGCATGCGCTGACGAAAGAAGATGTCTTTGAAAAATTTGAAACGACTGAACATGGTTTGAATCACGGACAGGTTGAAGAAAACATTCGCCTCTACGGTTTAAATGTTCTAGAAGAACCGCATCAGAAGAGTTATTTCAGAATTTTTTTCGAACAATTTGAAAGCCCGATAATTTATATATTGCTTGTAGCGGCAGTGATTGTTTTTGGTATGGGCGAAATTGCCGATGGGCTGATAATTCTGGCAGTTCTTATAGTTAATGCAGGTATAGGTGCCATCCAGGAAGGCCGGGCCAAAAATGCTTTTCAGGCTCTCAAACATTTTGTCAAAACCAATGCCACCGTCATCAGAAATGGAGTTGAGACTATTATTCCAGACTATGAAGTTGTTCCCGGCGATATACTTTTACTAAAGGAAGGGGATAAAGCTCCAGCAGACGCTCGTCTTATTGAGGCTCAATCTTTAAAAGTTGATGAGTCTGCTTTGACCGGCGAGGCTGAACCTGTCCTTAAGGTCTCTGACATCATCGAAGGTAAGGATATTCTTATCTCTGAACAAAAAAATATGGTGTTTAAAGGCACCTATAGTGTCGGTGGTTATGCTAAAGCTATTGCCGTAGCCACTGGTTCAGAGACATATATTGGCAAAATTTCAAAAGAACTTCAACATATTGACGCCGATGTGCCTTTGAAAGCAAGTATCAAAAGTCTTTCACGTCTCATTATTTTAATTGTTTGTATTTTTTCTGCTCTTATTTTTATTCTTGGACTTTTGAAAGGTTTTGGTATTGAGGAAATGTTTACAATCGTTGTAGCTTTAGCTGTTTCAATTATCCCTGAAGGTTTGCCAGTAGTTGTGACGCTTATTCTTGCCACAGGAGTATATCGAATGAGTAAACGAAATGCCTTGGTAAAAAAATTACAGGCTGTTGAAGCTTTGGGGCAGGCAAAAATAATTGCTGTTGATAAGACTGGCACTATTACGTATAACCAGATGATGCTACGCTCTTTGTATGTAGATGATACCTTATACGAGGTAACAGGTGAAGGATATGAACCGCAGGGCGAAGTGAAACAATCAGGAAAAATTATTGAAAATCTCAATCACCCAGATATTATCCTTATGGGTAAAATTGCAGCTCTGACGGCTGTTGCCTCTGTAGCGTATTCTGATGAACATAAAGAATGGCGTCGGATCTCTGGTGATCCGACCGAGGCTGCTCTTTTGGTTTTCTCCCAAAAAATTGGTTTCAGTCGTGATGATTTATTACGTGAGCATCCTCAAGTGTTGGAAATTCCTTTTGATTCAAATCTAAAATATCATGCTTCAGTAAATCTTGTTGATGAAAAGCCGTTTCTTTTTATAGCCGGTGCACCTGAGGCAATACTTTTACATACAACGCGTATCTGGGTTCAAGGCAAAGCTCTGCATTTTACTGACCATGAGCATGAGAAAATTGATAAGGCTATGAAATCTATGTCTTCACGTGGCTTGCGGGTTTTGGCTCTGGGTATCAATACTCATGCTCCCCAATCTCTTCAGCCTGGCATACTTCCGGATATTTGCTTGGTCGGACTCGTCGGTATTAGTGATAGTTTGCGACCGGAAGTTCATCAAGCCGTGGCTGATGCAAAAGAGGCTGGCGTAACGGTAGTTATGATTACGGGCGATCATGTTGAGACTGCGCGGGCTATTGGCCTCGAGGCTCAGATTTACAAAGAAGGAGGTGAAGTTATTACCGGCCATGATTTACAGACGATGAATGATGAGACTCTTTTACCACATTTACCGGATGTCCGAATTTTTGCTCGAGTGACACCTGAACATAAATTACGAATTATCAATTTATACAGAAAGCAGGGTGAAATTGTAGCTATGACTGGTGACGGCGTTAATGATGCATTATCACTGGCTGCAGCAGACCTCGGTATTGCTATGGGCAAAGGCGGTACCGAAGTGGCTAAGGGAGCAGCCGATATTGTTCTTCTTGATGATAACTTTGGCAGCATTGTGGCTGCTATTCGTGAAGGCAGAAATATTTACATGACCATTAAAAAAGTTCTGCTTTATTTATTTTCGACAAGTTTTGGTGAATTGTGCACCATCAGTGGCGCCTTGCTCCTTGGCTTTACTTTACCAATTACTGCCAGCCAAATTATTTGGTTGAATTTTATTACTGATGGATTTTTGGTTATTGCTCTGGCACTTGAGCCCCAAGATCCGGAATCTGTTTTGGCTAATAATAAAAATTACATAAAGCTTTTTGATAGGCGTATGTTTCGGCGGATGATTATTATTGGCTTAACTATGGCTATTGGCAGCCTCTTTGTCTTTAATTATTTTGAAGGTATAAGTTTTGTTAAAGCTTCAACTATGACTCTGACAGTGCTCGCGGTCATGCAGTGGTTTAACGCATTCAACTGTCGTTCAGAAATTGAATCAGTCTTTAAACAGAATCCTTTTAGAAATTCTTACTTAGCTGGAGCAATAGTAGTTGTTATTCTGCTTCAGCTTGCAGCTTTATATGTTCCTTTTATGCAACAAATTTTACACACAACAGGTTTGACCTTAGGTGACTGGATCTGGGTGGTGGCGATAAGTAGTATTATAATTATTGTCGAGGAATTCCGTAAATATTTTTGTCGAAATATATTTAAAGGGGACGCTTAGAAGGTAAGCCAGGCCGGCGGGGGTATTTTTCATCGGTCGCTCTCATTTTTTCAATAAGAACGAGACAACGTCCTTGAAGTCCTGAGATGGTAATAGGCACTATTTTTTTAATTTTTCCTCCAAGAATTTCTAAAGCATCTTTAGCCTCGGTTATTTCTTCTGGATTATTCATTTTTTGAGCAATACACAATCCTCCGACTCTAAGAAAAGGTAGAGCATATTCGATAAGTATTGAAAGGTGAGCAACAGCTCGAGCGGTAACAACATCATACTGTTCCCGGTATTTTGGATCGTGACCGAAATCTTCAGCTCGTCCATGAACTGCCTGTATATCGTGAAGTTTGAGTTTAGCAATACAATATTCAAGAAAAGATACTTTCTTGGCCACTGCTTCAAGAAGGGTGATCTTAATTTCCGGTCGGACAATTTTCACTGGAATTCCGGGAAATCCAGCTCCCGAGCCGATATCCAGAAGCATGTGAGTATTTGCAGCCAGAACTATGGCAACAGTTAATGAATCAAGGAAATGCTTAATTACGACATTTTCCTCCCCAGTAATATTCGTCAAATTAACATTTTTATTCCATGCTTCGAGATCATTGTAATATGTTTCAAATACTTTTATCTGAGCTTTTGTAAGCGAGATACCAAGGGTATGTGCTTCTACTTGAAGTTCTTTCATTGTGATGTTGCTATGCTCCTACTATAATACATATGAGCAGGTATTGTAAGCCTTTTTGTAAGTTCAAAATTAATTTGACGTCACCAACTATGTCTTCGTATATCATGAAAAAAATAAGTTTTACCGTTGCCGATGGAGCCATAACCATTGCTGGAAATTATTGGCAAGGAAAAGGCGAACGAGCTCTGGTATTGCTGCATATGATGCCAGCAACAAAAGAAAGCTGGAATGTATGTGCCGAAGCATTCAATAAAGTAGGATATGATGTTCTTGCCATTGATTTACGAGGCCATGGAGAATCGGGTGGCGGAGTATATACCAATTTTAAAGATCAGGATCATCAGACTTCCGAACAAGATGTAGAAGGAGCGCGGATGTGGTTTGAGGATCGAGGTATACATCCAGAAAACATATATATTGGCGGGGCATCAATTGGCGCAAATCTCGCAATTCAGTATTTGGCTAAGCACTCTGAATGCAAAGCAATATTTTGTCTTTCAGCAGGACTCCGATATCGTGGGATTGAAACTCTTCCTTTGGTACGCAGACTTGAAGCTGCGCAGAAAATATTTCTTGCGGCTGCAAAAGATGATGAACGGGTGCCTGATGCTGCTATGCAGACAGAAGAGTTATATAGTGCTGCGACAGCCGAAAAACAACTGAAGATATTCGAAACAGGTGGTCACGGTACTGATATGTTCAATGAACATCCTGATCTCATCAATCTCATTATTAGTTATCTCTAACTCTTATGAAAATATCAAAGGCATTACCTCAATTCGAAGAAGAACCTTCGCTTTTTGTTGTAACAGGAAAGCAAGACGCGGCTTTTTACAAAGCATACGATGGCACTATTGAACAAATCGGAGAGATTAAAATTCCCACACCCCATTACTCAGACCGTGAAGGTCATTACCGGATGAAAGCCGGCGGTGCTGTGCCAAGTACCGGTGGATATGAGAGGCGAGATGATGTTGTAATCAGAGATTTCATTCATGAACTCAAATCACACCTGAAAAGTATGCATGCCAGCGATTATTCAAAAATGTATGTTTTCACACCATCCAAAGTAAAAAATACTATTGCTGAGGCAGTGCCCGGACATTTACGCCGAAAAACGGCCGCGGTCATTGAGGGAAACTATTTTAAATCATCACCACTTGAGTTACTCCAAAAAGTAGCTTCAATCACAGCTGCTTCACAGATATTCATAAATCCTGAAGCGCGTAGAATTCTTGATCGTTCGCGTCAGGCTCGCCGTAGAATCCGAAGTCATTCGAAAGATTAGATCCATTACGCGTCATTAAGTGTATGATGGCTATTCTGTCTCGATTTCAGCAGAAGCTCAGGAAGCTTGATGTATCTTCAAGCTATGCATTTTATGTTGGTTTAGGTGCAATTACCGTCTCATGCATAGTTACCGTCGTCACTTTTTTTAAGTTGTGGATTTTAGAAGATACCAGTCTGTGGATTTCGCTGCTTATCTCAATCATTGTTTTTTACATTTTCACTGAACTATATACATTTCTAGCATTATGGACATTACGATTTTTTGAGAATCAAGAAAATGAATTATGAAAGACGATAATCATAAAGGAAAGATGACCGTATCCGAAGCGGGCCGAAAAGGTGGCCAGCGGACAGTTGAAACTCAGGGCCATGATTTCTATCATCATATTGGCAAAAAAGGCGGTGAAAGCAGGAAAAAAACCTTAGGACATGAAGGCTATGTTGAATTAGGCCGTCGCGGCGGCCAGACAGTTTCTCGCCGCCGCGGTCCAGAATTTTACCAGGAAATAGGCCGGAAAGGGGGCTCTTCATAGATTCTTAATCTTTGCCTTGTATAGTTAAGCCATGCCAACAATACACAATAATTTTTTGACCGCCTACGATTCATTTGTCAACGAAATTTTCCTTTATTTCTTTACTAAAACTCTTCAGCGAGATGCTGCCAAGAGTCTAACACAAGAGGTTTTTACTAAAACCTGGAACGATCTTTCAGAACAGTCTGAGATGCACACTGCCGGACTATCACTGCGAAATATCCATAAACTTTTAAAGCAGAACGCTGAATCGATCTGTCTCAATCAAGAACTTTCTTTCGCGATGTAAGAAAAGCTACCTTTCTATATAGTTCACTGAGATTAAATGGCTTGGCAATAAAACCTTGGACGCCCATTTCTTTGGCAACTTTTTTGGCAGTTGGATGGGCTGAGGTTAGAATAATGGGGATTGCAGAAAATGATTTATGCTTTTTAATGTCTCGAATTACATCCCGTCCGTCAACACCTGATAGGAGTAGATCAAGCAGGATAAGATCAGGCTTGAATTTTTTGATGGTCTCCATACATTTTTTGGCCTTTAAAATTGGTTGGACAGCATAACCTTCCATCTCGAGTGCCAGAGACAGAGCGTCACTTATAGCTTCGTCATCCTCAATGATAAGAATTTTTTTCATAAATTTTTTCACTAACTTAGTGGTAAGGTAAAAATAAAAACTGAACCCTTGCCCCTGGCCTTTTCAACCCAAATTTTGCCTTTGTGCCGACTAATAATCTCTTGTGAAATATATAATCCCATACCAAGTCCTGGATAAGTGTCATCTTTTTCCACCTGATAAAATCGTTCAAAGATTTTTTGTTCCTCTTCCTTTTTAATGCCAATTCCAAAATCACGGATAATCACTCGGATGTCATGGTCATTTCTTTCAGCCCGAATGATAATTTTCTTGCCATCAGGCGAATATTTTATGGCATTGGTAATGAGATTTATCAATACCTGGCTCAGACGTTCTCTGTCCCCATAGACTATTATCTCAGCATTTTTGACCTTAATCTCAATTGTATGATCGGTCGTCGCGGAAAGTTCATGAACTGTTTCTTTGATAAGTTGAATAATATTAAAGTTGTCCATTCTGAAATCAAGCTTACCGGCTTGGATTTTCGAAATATTAAGAAGGTCAGCGATGAGTGTTCCAAGTTTATGAATCTGATTTTCCATGACCGCCAGCATTTTGCTGAATTCTTTGTGACCTTTTTCTGTCAGCTGACGTTCTAAGAGGTCTCGATAAATTTTTAGACTTGTCACTGGTGTTTTTAATTCATGGCTGGCCATGCTGATAAAGTTGTCTTTACGTGATTCCATTTCTCGGAGCCGTGCTTCAATCTGTTTTCGCTCTTCAATTTCATGAGAAGCATTTTGGTAGAGTAGGGAATTTTCTACAGCAATTGATGCCCGAGACGAAAGTTTCTCGGCAGTTTCCAAATCAAGTTGAGTATAGTGCCGTCGCGATTCTGATGAAACTAAGGTGATAGCGCCGATAGTCTTTTTATGAGCCATAATTGGCACCATGATGACTGATGTAAATCCGATCTTTCGAAGCAGTGCTAAATGGCGTGGATTTTTAGCAGCTTGAGCAATAGCTTTGTCGGGTATATAGGAATACAATTCTGACGTACCGTTCTGAATTACTTTACCTAATCCACTTGTGGTGTCTTTAATATTAGATGGATACTGTTTTCGTACCAAACGCGCCCACTTCACTTTTTTGGGGTCTTTATGAATGACAGCAATATTCTCAAGGGTAGTACCATCTTTAACAAGATCAATGACGCACCAGTCTGCAATACGCGGTACGGCTAACTGCGCAACCTTTTGCAATGTCGTACGGTAGTCAAGTGATGATGAAAAAGCTTTCACTGCTCCTGAGAGGAAGCGGAGGTTGTATTCTATATGCTTATGCGTAGTGATATCTTTATTAAAACCAATAGTTCCAATAAGGCCGTCCTTTGAATTTCTGATTTGGCGGATAGAAGAAAGGACGAAAATTCTGGTGCCATCTTTTTTATATTGGACAATTTCACCTTCCCATTGACCTTTTGCCCTGATAATGTCACGATAGGCGTCAATAGTAGAGTTAAGTAGGCGAGATTTGAGAAGCTCGGTTTCTTTTTTGCCCAAAGCCTCGCTTTTTTTCCAGCCATAAAGGCGTTCAGCGGCTTTATTCCAGACTAATATCTGACCTTTTGCATCGACCGCGATTACCGCGTCAGGAAGGTTTTCAATATCAAAACTATGGGTAATGTCGTAAACCGCTAATTCTTGTGATGGTAAAAGTACTTTTTTCATCGTACTATTGATATATTCGTCTTAAATCATAGCATGTTCCATGAAGATACTTCTTATTGAAGATGACCAGGCACTCAATAGTTCTCTTAAAGCAAGCCTTGAACATGAAGGGTATGCCGTGACTCCGTTTTTGGATGGGGCTAAGGCCCTCAAGCACCTTCTTTTGAATTCCATGGATTATGACATGGTTATTGTCGACTGGATGCTGCCCGGAAAAAGTGGTGTGGAAATCTGTAAAGAGGCTCGGGAACGGAAAGTCCAGATTCCTATGCTCATGCTTACCGGCAAGGATGCTACGACCGATAAGGTAAACGCTCTCGATTCAGGTGCGGATGACTATCTGACTAAACCCTTTTCTTTGGATGAACTTTTAGCCAGGGTCAGAGCACTAATGCGACGTCCAAAACAAGCCTTAAAAAATGAACTCGCTTGCGGAAATATTATCTTAAATATAAGCACACGTAAAGTCTATTGTTCAAATAAAGAGGTACAGCTGACATTGAAAGAATTCAACATTTTGGAGTACTTTATCCGTCATCCCAATCAGGTCTTAACTCGGGATGAAGTCTTGGATCATGTTTGGGATTATAATTTCAGCTCATTTTCAAATATTATGGATGTTCATATTAATAATTTACGAAAAAAGTTAAAAAAAGCCGGAGATAGTGCTAGTATTGAAACGGTCAGAGGAGTAGGATACAGACTTAAAGTGATTGAAAATAAAAATGACTGAAGAACGGCAAAAATTAATGGATATGCTGCATGATATGCGCTCACCCTTGGCGGCACTCGTTTTGAGCCTCGATCTTCTGGAAACTCAAAAAGCCGGAACGCTCAATAAAATGCAGACTCAGCTCTTGTCCTCTATGCGTCAGTCTGTTGAAAAACTCCGGCATACTATTGATCAATCGGTACTATCTCAGGTATAATAGAGTCATTACTAAATAAAACTCTACTTTAATGCGATTAGGATTTGTTGTTATGCTTGTCGGTGTGCTCTTCCTCTTTAAAAATGTAGGATTAATGTCTGAACTGCAATGGGATATCATTTGGCCGGTGATTGTTTTGCTTATTGGTATCTCAATGGTTTTAAGGCACAGTTGCCGCTGTGGCCGCTTCGATTGCATGCATTGCCGAGGTGATGGATTTAAAAAGTGGAAAGGCACATGCAATTGTGATTGCGGTGTTTGCAAAAATTGTGTCAACGAGCCCAACCAGCCAATGCGATAAGTCATTGACTTTTATATAAGTAAATACTAATATAAGCACATGACTGACATGTGCGATAAAATTCAGCAATTAGGCAAAGGAATCTCCAGTCCTTCGCGTTATAAAATTTTAGAGCTTTTGATGAGCGGTCCAAAGACCGTAACCGAGCTCGTAGACAGTATTGGCTTAACTCAGCCTGCTGTATCACAACATTTAGCCACGCTCAAATCATGTGAGCTTGTTGAAAGTATCAAGAAGGGCCAGGAAGTGTATTATTCGCTCCATGCCAAACATATGCTTCATATTTTGCGTAGTCTAACGTCAGATGTAGAGAAGTGTAAGAAAGTTACAAGCTAATTATTTAAATATGGACTATAGAACTATTCCGGCAAGCGAAATTGTCACGAAGACTATCGAAGCATTAAAAGCTAATGGCATTAATGCCCAGGCTGTAAAAAACGGTGAAGAGGCTAAACAAAAAGTGTTAGAAATGATCCCTGAAGGCAGCCAGGTTATGACTATGACTTCGGTGACATTAGATACTCTGGGTATTTCGCAGGTGCTGAATGAATCTGGAAAATATGAATCAGTAAAGAAAATTCTTGGCACGCTTGATTCAAAAACTCAGGCCAGAGAAAAAAGAGCTTTAGGAGCAGTCCCTGATTATGCTGTCGGATCGGTTCATGGGGTGACAGAAGACGGGCATCTCATTATTGCTTCAAATACAGGTAGTCAATTACCGGCATATGCCTACGGCGCTGGAAAAGTTATCTGGGTTGTCGGCACTCATAAAATTGTCAAAGACTTTGATACTGCCATGAATCGTCTCTATACCCACACTTTGCCGCTCGAATCAGAGCGGGCTAAAAAGGCATATGGTATGCCCGGCAGCAATGTCAGCAAAATGCTTGTCATAAATAAAGAAGTTGCTCCGGATCGGCTCCACTTGATTTTTGTACCAGAAGCATTAGGCTTCTAATATGCGTCCGATAATCATATTTCTCCTTACCTTTATTACGTTAGGAATTGTGGCTATAGCTGGGCTTCTCGTAATGAGTCCCCGTAACACAACCTACATTGCTCAGGTAAAAAATGCTGTTGGGCTTGCATCCGAAGTGCCGACAAGCACCACTATACTTTTTGTCGGAGATATTATGCTTGGCCGAAATGTTGAGCTTTTAATGGATCAAAGAGGAGACAATTATCCCTTTGATAAAATCTCAGATTATTTAAACAGTGTTGATATTGTAGTAGCAAATTTAGAGGGACCGGTGCTCACCAAGCATACTCGAACGCCATCAAATTCATTAAGTTTTAATTTTCATACCCGGATGCCTGACGTTTTGGCTGAGCATAATATTGGTATTGTATCGCTCGCTAATAATCACACTTTTGATTATGGTAAATCAGGATATGATCAGACGGTAACATATGCAACTCGGGCGGGTATTGATGTCGTCGGCCATCCATTTGCTTTTGCAGAACAGTATATCTTGCGAAAAACAATCAACAATCAAAAGTTCTTATTTATCGGTTTTAATATTACCAATCCAAATTTTGATTTTAAAAAAGCTCGGGCTTTTACTCAGACATTGAAAAAAGAACCTGGGGAATTTATGATAGCTCTTGTGCATGGTGGGGAAGAATACAAACTGAAATCAGGTACAAGACAGCAGACATTTTATCGAGGATTGGTAGATGATGGGGTTGAGATTGTCATTGCTCATCATCCCCATGTCACTCAAGAAGTAGAAGACTACAAGGGCAAGAAGATCTTTTATTCTCTTGGCAATTTTATTTTTGATCAATACTTTTCTAAAGATGTTCAACAAGGATTAATGGTTAAAGCTACTTTTAGTGACGGAAAAGTACAGTATGAAGAAGTGCCAATAAAAAGTGTTCGCAGCCAGCCCCAACTTTGACCGTATAGCATAAATGTGATAATCTTATCAAAAGAGTTTCCTCCAGAGGATGGAGGAAAGGAGCAGGGTCTCAAGAAGGAGCATCTATGCGTTTCTTGGTCACTGGGCCATGTACTAAGACGGTTAACCTGGCAGCTCAGGAACTCTCCAGGTTGTTAGGACAGTCCGTGGGAGTGATTCATTGTATCTCGTTTGATCCACGGAGGCAGACGTCAATCCGCGCTCAGCCGCAGCAGTACTGTGGCTATAAAGTCAGAGGTGATCGAATTCGCTTAGGACGCTGGACGAGCGTCATCGGCACCGGACCTTACTACATCACAATTTATCTGCATGACCCATCCGTTTCCAATGCCAAGTTCAAGCATTTCTGGGGTACAGGGACACGTGCCTATCTTCAGGAGAAGACAATCTTTAAAACCATTGAGCTCAAGGATGAGCCACTTGAGAAAGTTCTGAGGTTGCTCTTGAGTGAATTTGGTCTAGCGCCAATCACTCATGAGCTTGCAGCTGACTATGCATACGTACATTGACGGTATCGAGCGCGTTCAAAGGAACGTGCTTTTTTCTTACTTTAAATTGTCCTGGATGATCTGATCAATTTTAGCCGCCATTATAAAATCATTTTCTGAAAGGCCTTTTATTGAATGAGTGCTGAGCGTTACGGTAACTTTATTCCAGTTGTGGAGATTGAGATCTGGATGATGACCTTCAAATTCGGCAACATCCCCGACTTCATTAATGAACGTCAGAGCATGTCTGAAATCAATAAACTGAAAATTCTTCTCTATTTTTTTATTATCAACTACCTTCCAAGCTTTTACATTTTTTACATACTCTTGAATTTGCTTAGAATCCAGAGGGGCTGTGCCTTTTTCACACGGGATGCATTTCTTACTCTGGAGATTCTCCATATCGTGAATGATTAAATCGTACACCAACTCGAATAGGTACTTCCTGAATAATTTTTACAATCTCATCTTCATTATCCACTATGGTATATAATTGGATGTCGGTTTCATCAATAGCCTTATTTTTGGCAAACATCTGCTCATGCATGAAGCTATCGAGCGCTTTCCAGAATTCACCGCCAATAAGAATAACCGGCACTTTTTCAATTTTGTTGGTCTGAACCAGAGTCAGGATTTCAAATAATTCATCAAATGTTCCTAAGCCTCCGGGAAAAAATACATAGGCCTCAGCTGAAAATGACAGCATGACCTTTCGGGTAAAGAAATAGTAGAATTCTACGGTGTCCGTAAGATAGGGATTTCGGACCTGCTCATTGGCTAATTTAATAGTCAGCCCAAGTGATCTGCCCTCTGCTTCGAAAGCGCCACGATTTGCTCCTTCCATAATACCTGGTCCGCCACCGGTAACAATTGAATAACCAAGGCTGGACAGCCTATGAGCCAATCGCCGAGCTGTTTGATAGTGTTCATTATCTTCAGTAAATCGAGATGAACCAAAAAAGGTCACCGTCTTGGGCTGATCTTTAATAAAATCAAAGCCTCGATTGAATTCCTTATCAATTAAAGAGACTCTTTTCTGGATTTCCTCCTCAACTTCATGGAGGGTAATTGGCTCAATCGGTAAATCCTTAGCGGGTAGATTAACAACGGGTTTCTGGGCTTCTTCATTCATGTAAAATAGTATATCATAGACTATTATGAATATTTCAAAGCAAGAATGGATAACGTTAGCCGTCGGTTTAGTAATCATTATTGGTCTTATTTTTATTAATATTCGTGGGGCAGCATCTAATACCCTTTTAAACAATTCTATGGATTCACAAAATCAAGAACAAAGCTCAACTCCAGCACAATTACAAATTACCGATGAGAAAGTTGGTACCGGTGCTGAGGCAAAAACAGGCAGTACTGTTTCTGTCCATTACACTGGCACATTCGCCAATGGCCAAAAATTTGATAGCTCTCGTGATGCCGGCAAACCATTTAGCTTTACATTGGGTGCAGGTAATGTTATCAAGGGCTGGGATCAGGGTTTGATTGGTATGAAAGTTGGTGGTAAACGTAAACTTGTCATTCCACCAGGGCTTGCCTACGGTCCAAATGACCATGGTCCAATTCCAGGAAATTCCACGCTTTACTTTGAAGTTGAACTTTTGGATGTAAAATAACATTGCAATTCTCGATCGAAAAAAAGTTACAGGCTCATATGGGTCGGGCAGGAACTATTAAAACTCAGCATGGGGTTATTGAAACTCCGGCTTTTGTGACGGTTGGGACTCAAGGAACGGTGAAAGCCCTGACACCTGAGATAGTAAAAGATGCCGGTGCACAGGTAGTCCTAGCAAATACCTATCATCTTTTTCTGCAGCCGGGAGATGAGATCGTAAAAAAAGCTGGCGGTCTTGGAAAATTTATGAATTGGTCTGGACCAACCATGACAGACTCTGGCGGTTTTCAAGTTTTCTCTCTTGGTGCAGCTTATGGTAAGGGAATTAGTAAAGTTGTTAGTAAAAATAAAGAATTATTACTTCCTGAAGCAGGTTACGATACTGATGAAAAAGAAGCAAAACCTCGGCTGGTCCACATTGATCACGACGGTGTAATGTTTCGCTCACATATAAATGGCGATGCACATTATTTTACGCCTGAGAAATCAATTGAAATTCAGCATAATCTTGGTGCTGATATTATTTTCGCTTTTGATGAATGTACTTCGCCGACCGAATCTATTCATTATCAGCGTGAGGCACTAGATCGAACGCATCGCTGGGCAAAAAAAAGTCTGATTCATCATAAGAAACTCGGGGGAGAGCAGGCTCTTTTTGGCATTGTCCAGGGAGGTAGACATGAAAATCTCCGCAAAGAAAGTGCTGCGGTTATTGGAGCAATGGATTTTGATGGCTTTGGTATTGGCGGTTCATTTGCTAAAGAAGATATGAATACAGCAGTCCAATGGGTCAACGAAGTTTTACCGGAAGAAAAACCCCGCCATCTTTTGGGTATCGGCGAACCACTCGATTTATTTAATGCTGTCGAGAGTGGCTGTGATCTTTTTGACTGTGTCATTCCAACACGGCTTGGGCGAAACGGCACTATTTTTACAAAGCGCGGCAAAATTCATATTGGCAACGCTGAGTATGTCACTGATTTTTCACCAATCGATGAAGGTTGTGAATGTTATACCTGCAAAAATTACACTAAAGCCTATATTGCTCACTTATTTCGCGGCAAAGAAATGTTAGCTGGTACGCTTGCCTCAGCGCACAATCTCTATTTTATAATTCATATGGTCAAAGGCATGCGCCAAGCTATACTTGATGGCAATTTTGAGGAATATAAAGAAAGTTTTTTAAAGCATTACAGAATTTGAAACACAGCATTATTTATGGTTAACTACCAGTAGTAGCACCTAGTCATTTTCACGGAGGTACTCATGAGTCGACGGAGACGTGCCGCAGATCGCTTGAATCAGGCACAGAATACACTTGTAGCGATGTTAGGAAGCGCCCAAAATAGAGGGGATTTGTTGATGGACCTCATGTCGTGGCTGACGCACTACTCGGGAGACAGCAATATTGTTGTCTGGATCACCGGAAAAGATGCCGAAGATAGTGATATGGCGTCTTTGCTTCACAGCAGTACTCCTGGCAGTGTGGAAGAATACGAGGTCTTGAAGCGTGTAGTGCTTCCGGCAATTCTCGAAGAAAAATTCATCAACTGGCCAAGCTTGTACTTGCCCAAGGTTATGTCATCAGGGGATAGGGGGCACTTCCCGGGTCACTGCTTCATCGGTGTGCGGTGTGATTACCAAGGTGTGCATCGCCTTGCAGTAACATCATACCGTCCTGCTGATCAAGGATTTTCAGGGTTTGATCAAAGCGCCTTAGAGATGATCAATCCACTTTTTGGGATAATGTTTCGCAGGCTTAGGCATGCAGTTGAGAATGATGGCCCAAAGCCTAAAACTCAACCTCCGCAAGACTCTTCAGAATGGTGGAGACGAGGTGGCTCGCCTCCCGCCTTCGGCTGATCCGTACATGTACGGGTCTTTTTTTATACGATAATTTAAGGTATGCTTTATATAGTTGAGCAAAGGAGGCCCATGCCCCAAGACCCATCGTTCAAGAAAACGACTGCAGAAGAGACTTTTCGAATACTTGAGAAGAGGATTAGGGAGTTGTTTATGGTGGTGTATCCCTCAACCCAAGAAACCTTGACTGGGACACTCACCCTTGAGGACCTTCTTGCCCGAATGGATTATCTGCAACTCGGGCTGCAATACATACTCTTTGATAGTGAAGCAACCGGACGTGAAAACGCTCAGTTGCGGAAAATGCTAGAAAATACTGCGGAGGGGGATGATATATAGTCCCCTTTTTTATTGCTCGAGCTGGAAAATTTTCAAATAAAAGATATAGTGTAAGCCATGTCTTCAGGTTTTAAAATTAAAAGTGAATACAAACCAGCGGGGGATCAACCAAAGGCTATCAAAGAGCTTGTGGAGGGTGTTAAGTCTGGAATGAGACATCAAACTCTGCTTGGTGTGACGGGATCGGGCAAAACCTTTAGTGCAGCCAATGTCATTCAGGCAATTCAAAAACCAACGCTTGTAATAGCTCACAATAAAACTCTAGCAGCACAACTTGCTCAAGAGTATAAAGAATTTTTTCCAGACAATGCCGTGCATTACTTTGTTTCATACTATGACTATTACCAGCCTGAAGCCTATTTACCGGTGACTGATACCTATATTGAAAAGGAAGCTCAAATAAATGAGGAAATTGAGCGATTGCGCCATGCCTCGACCCAAGGATTATTAACCCGCAAGGATGTCATTATTGTGGCTACTGTTTCGTGTATCTACGGTTTGGGCAGTCCGGTTGAATATGAGAAGGTAAATATGCGTATTGAAAAAGGCATGAAGATTTCTCGGGCTGAATTTATTCGGAAACTCATTGATATTCATTATGAACGGACAACTGCTGATCTTGAATCAGGCTCATTTCGAGCATTAGGAAATTCTATAGAAATTATGCCGGTTAGTGACACTGTCATTTATAGAATTGAATTATCTGGCGATACGATTGAATCTATTACAAAAATTGATGCCATTACTCGAAATATTATTGAAGAAATTACTTCATTCTTTTTATTTCCGGCAAAACATTTCATTACTGATCCATCCCAACTTGAGCGAGTTGTAAAAGGTATCCGAGCCGAACTCAAGGATCGGCTTGAGGAATTGAATAAAGCTGGGAAAATTCTTGAAGCAGAACGACTGAAGCGTCGCACCAATTATGATTTGGCTATGATTCAGGAAATTGGCTATTGTAATGGTATTGAAAACTACTCCCGTCATTTTTCCGGCAAGGCTCCAGGCGAGCCGCCAGATACACTGCTTTCATATTTTCCACGTAATTCAAAAGGTGAAGCAGAGTTTCTGACAATTATTGATGAATCACACGTAACCGTACCTCAAGTTGGCGGAATGTATGCCGGGGATAAATCTCGCAAAGACACTCTTATTGAACATGGCTTTCGTTTGCCAAGTGCCAGCGATAACCGGCCACTGAAGTTTGATGAGTTTGAAAAGCGTATTGGTCAGACCATTTATACTTCAGCTACTCCTGGTAAATACGAAAAAGAAAAGAGCGAGCATGTTGCCGAACAAGTTATCCGTCCAACAGGATTAATTGATCCGGAACTTATTATTCGTCCTGTTGTAGAGAAAGGTGCTTTCAAGGGTCAGATTTTTGATTTTATTGCCGAAGCTGAGAAAGTTATTAAAAAAGGGGCCCGAGTTATTGCCACGACTCTTACCAAAAAGATGGCTGAGGATCTTTCGGAATATTTAAAAGAAAAAAAGATTAAAGCCGAATATTTGCATAGTGGCATTGGCACTATTGAACGAATTCAAATCCTAACAGATTTTCGAAGGGGAGTATTTGATATTATAGTCGGAGTAAACCTTTTGCGTGAAGGTCTTGATCTGCCTGAAGTAGAGCTTATTGGAATTTTAGATGCTGATAAAGAAGGATTCTTGAGATCTGAAACAGCCCTGATTCAAACTATCGGCCGAGCGGCCCGAAATGTGAATGGCCGAGTTATTTTATATGCTGATACCATGACTGGTTCAATGGAGCGAGCCATTGGCGAAACAAATCGCCGCCGAACACTCCAGGTTGAATACAATACAAAACACGGCATTACACCAAAGACAATTAAAAAGATGATTCACGATATTACTGACCAGATTCGCAGTGATCATGAAAAAACCGTCAATGAATTACTGAAGTTTGATAAGGCTCGATTTGATAAGGATCCGAAGAAACTTATTAAAGAAAAGGAAAAGCAAATGTCTGATGCGGTCAAAGTATTAGATTTTGAAACTGCTGCCATCCTGCGCGATGAGATACGAGTACTTATTGACACGCTTGAAGCAAAAAGTAAATAGTGCTACTATCGGGCCAGACGTTCGTTCACCAGCGTAGGTGGACATGGCACGGATGCCACGCATCCACGTACAACAAGGAGCACCTATGCTGGTTCTTTCACGAGAACGTGATCAAACGATCACGATTGGTGATGAGATTGAAGTGACTGTCGTAGACATTCGCGGGGATAAGGTTCGTCTGGGCATAAATGCTCCAAAGCACGTTCCTGTCCATCGCTATGAGGTGTACGACGCTATTCTTCGCGAAATGCAGGACATGGCCGCAGAAGCTCGGCAGACCAGGGAGATTCCGATTCCGTTTTGGATTGCCAACAGAAAGCCTGAAGAACTCGAGGATCCACTTCTATGGCAGTCGCTGACGTACTTTAGTCTGTGCAGGTCAATCAGGCATGCCAGGCAGTATGTCGACATCATCAAGCGGCGATATGGCATACCGCGAGATTTGGCCCGGCTGACACCAGAAGAAGTTTGGGGCGAGCTTAGGGCCGCCCAAAAGAAGGGCGATATTCCGCGTATGGAAGCATGCGTTCTCGAGCTTGAACAGCGTGGAAGTAGGACACAAGTGGCGTCCGGTTGATTACCGTACGCTTTTTTCATTTATTAAAAAATGTGGTATAGTCTATTTGTTTGGTAATACCCCTACGCGCAAAGCGAGGGGACGTTTCGCTATATGACTACCCCACTTCGCTAAAGCTACACGGGGCAAAGCAAAAACATGTCAAAAGTTGAATTACACAGCGATAATAAAGATAAAATCATCGTAAAGGGGGCGCGGACACATAACCTCAAGAATATTACAGTTGAAATGCCGCGCAACAAGATGGTGGTTTTCACCGGGCTTTCAGGATCAGGAAAGTCTTCTTTAGCTTTTGATACGATTTTTGCTGAGGGTCAGCGTCGCTATGTCGAATCGCTTTCTTCATATGCGCGGCAATTTTTACGTCAGATGCAAAAGCCGGATGTTGATGAAATCATTGGTCTCTCTCCTGCTATTTCCATTGATCAGAAATCTCGTTCAAATAATCCTCGTTCAAATGTGGCTACCATTACCGAGATCTATGATTATTTGCGTATTTTATATGCCCGCATTGGTAAACCTCATTGTTTAGTGTGCGGTCGAGAAATAAAAAAACTCTCTCAAGAAGAAATTATGCACACGGTGCTCGACACAGTTTCAAAGATAGATATGTCAGGAAAGCAGAAACAAGTCATGGGCGTGAAATATGATGACATGAAACTCCAAATCTGGTCGCCGCTTGTGGTTGGCCGAAAGGGTGAATATTATCAAATGCTCTATGATCTTTTAGGTAAAGGCTACACTCAGGTGAAAGTGGATGGCAAGGCTCAGAAACTTCGTGAGCAAATCATTTTAGATAAAAATAAGAAACATGATATTGATGTCCTCGTCGATGAAATCTATTTGAGTGAATTTAAGGATGCAAAGGCAAATTCTAAAGAGCGCTTGAGCGAAGCGGTTGAAAAAGCGCTTGAAGAATCAAAGGGATTATTGAAAATAGAAAGTCCCGAAGGGGAGAAACTCATTTCTTCAAAATTCATGTGTCCGTATGACGGTTTTTCATATCCAGAAATTGAACCGCGACTGTTTTCATTTAATTCTCCATATGGGGCATGTGCAACCTGTAATGGTCTTGGCACAAAATATTTCTTCGGCGAAGAATTATGTCCAACCTGTAATGGCACTCGGCTTCGCGAGGAAGCTTTACATGTTTTCTTGGGGGATAATGATGCGCTTCAGCTTCCTGAGAAAATTGCAAGGTCCTCGGGTCGGGTCACCAGACCATTGCAATTTTCTCAGGAAGCCTCCGCGCAAAGGGGTCTCAACATCTCCAGTTTAGTTGGCCTCTCAATCAAGGATGCCTATACATTTTTTCAAAATCTAAAACTCAGTCCCAAAGACCGAAGCATTGCCAAAGTTGTGCTCAGGGAAATTGAGTCACGTCTCGTTTTCATGATTGATGTTGGCATTGAATACCTCACTTTGAATCGTCGGGCTAACACTTTGTCTGGTGGTGAAGCACAACGAATCCGTTTAGCATCACAGCTGGGCTCTGGTCTTGTCGGCGCATTGTATGTTTTAGATGAACCGACAATTGGTTTGCATCAGCGCGATAATGATCGGCTTATTAAAACACTGCTCAATCTCCGTGATTTAGGAAACACTATTGTTATTGTCGAGCATGACGAGGATACTATTTTTTCTTCTGATTATATAGTGGATATTGGACCAGGTGCAGGAGTACATGGCGGTGAAATTGTCGCTTCGGGATGGCTTGATAAATTGCTGACTGCAAAAAAGAATGATTCGAAATCTGTAACTTTGGCATATTTGCGTGGTGAAAAGAAAATTGAAATTCCAGAAGAGCGCCGCACTCAGGACAAGGGTAAAATCATGATCCGCAACGGCAATATTTTCAATATTAAGAATATGGATGTAGATGTGCCGCTTGGCAGACTGATTACAATTACCGGTGTCTCTGGTTCGGGTAAGTCTACATTTATGTATGAAATTATTCATAAGAATGTTCAGGCCCGTTTTGACCGCCGTTACCGCTCAAATGAGACATACAATGCTTCAAGCTTTGTTGGTACTGAATATCTTGGCCGGGCAGTGTTGATTGACCAATCAGCCATTGGCCGTACGCCTCGCTCAAATCCAGCGACATATACCGGGGCATTTACCTTTATTCGCGATATGTTTGCTACAACCTCTGAAGCCCGAGCTCGGGGTTGGAAAGCTAATCGTTTTTCGTTCAACGTAAAAGGTGGACGTTGCGAAGCATGTCAGGGTAACGGCGAAATTGCTGTTGAAATGAGCTTCTTACCGACGGTGTATGTGCCGTGTGATGTTTGTGATGGCAAGCGTTTTATGAAAGAGACACTTGAAATTAAATACAAAAAGAAAAATATTTACGAAGTCTTGAAGATGACGGTTGAAGAAGCTGTGGATTTTTTTGATGATATTCCGGCTATTTCTGATCGATTGAAAACATTGAATGAAGTCGGACTTGGCTATCTTGAACTTGGACAGTCTGCTACAACCCTTTCTGGCGGTGAGGCGCAGCGAGTAAAAATTTCTTCAGAACTATACCGGCCACATGTTCAGAAAACTATTTATCTTTTGGATGAGCCGACTATTGGACTTCATTATGAAGATGTCAAAAAACTTATAGAAATTCTCCAGAAATTGGTGGATAAAGGCAATACGGTCATTGTCATTGAGCACAATATGGATTTGGTGAAGTCATCTGACTATATTATAGACATTGGACCGGAAGGCGGAGTCGGTGGCGGCAATATTGTGGCAAAGGGCACACCAGAGGAAGTGGCTAATAATCCCAAAAGCTATACCGGAAAATATTTGAAGAAAGTTTTGAAGTAAAAAAAAGCCACGATGGTGAGTCGGGCTAGGCGTTATAGAGCTTTGCAAGGTGGTCAATCATGGCAGAAATGCTATACACAATTGTGATGATGCACAGTATTACTGGCACAGTGTCGAGTCCGTCGATGAAGCTGCCGATTGCCTTCAGCGACTTGCTCTTCTGTCGCTTGATCCACGGGTCAGTGCAGTTGTTGTAACTCATTACTCCTCCTTGTGTGGTTGAAGTTGCTTCCGGTCCTCGAATACATTACTATCTAAATGATGAATAGTCAAGTGCAGAGCAGAATAAAAGACCTTCCAGACACACCGGGTGTGTACTTTTTCCTCGGCTCGCCGAAGCATGGCGAAGGCGGCAAAGCCGAAATTCTCTACATTGGCAAGGCTACATCACTTCGAGACAGGGTTCGAAGTTATTTTGGTAATGATGTTATCAACACTCGTGGGCCTTTTATTGTCGATATGGTTACTCTGGCGCAGGATATTGATTTTACGAAAACTGATTCGGTGCTTGAGGCGCTGCTGCTTGAGGCGAATTTAATTAAAAAGCATCAGCCAAAGTACAATACAAAAGAGAAGGATAATAAAAGTTATAACTATGTAGTTATTACCGATGAGGATTTTCCAAAAGTTTTGACAATTAGAGGAAGAATGTTACTAAGATCGCTTCAGCAGCCTGGGAAATTTTCAAGGTCCTCGGATCTCCCGTCTGCGCGGGCCAGACCATTGAAAATTTCCCAGGCTGCTTACGCTTCAGCCGAGTATAAATTTATATTTGGTCCATTTCCACACGGCGCTCAGCTGAAAGAAGCGATGAAGATTATTCGCAGAATTTTTCCATTTCGAGATGATAAGTGCACTCCAAATCAAGGCAGGCCTTGTTTTAATCGGCAGATAGGCCTTTGTCCTGGAGTATGCACTAGTGAGATTTCAAAAGAAGAATATGCTGAACAGATTCAGAATCTGAGACTATTTTTTGAAGGTAAGAAGAAAACCCTGCTCAAGAATCTTGAAAAACAGGTGAAGGAGTATGCCAAAAGACAGGAGTTTGAAAAAGCCGGTCAGACTCAAAAAACAATATTCGCCTTAAATCATATCCAAGACATTGCTCTGCTTAAACATAAACTCGATCAGTCAGCTGGTGGTGAATTTGCTCGCAATGATAGATCAGGAGTATTCCGTATTGAAGCATATGATGTCGCTCATAGTTCCGGAAAAAATGTGGTTGGAGTGATGGTTGTAGTAGAAGATGGTGAAGTAAATAAATCTCAGTACAGAAAATTTAAAATAAAACTAAATCCTGGTGTGAATGATACCGGGGCACTTAAGGAAATTTTACGTCGGCGGTTAGGGCATCTCGAATGGCCAATGCCAAATCTTATTGCTGTTGACGGCGGCCAGGCTCAAATTAATGCTGCCGAAACAGTGCTTAAAGAACGAAATTTTAACATTCCTGTTGCTTCAGTTGTGAAAGATGAGCGTCACAAACCTCGAGAAATAATGGGCAATGGCACTAATCATGAGCAATCTATACTTCTGGCCAATAGCGAGGCCCACCGTTTTGCTATAACCTATCATCGAAAAAAGAGGGATAAGATAGCTTGACGGTAGAGTTTAAATATGGAAAATAGATAGTTGGAAGTCACATCGCGTGCGCTGGAGCGCGCGCAGGTCTCAGCAGGTGAGGGCGTTTTTATGATCGTTCACGTCTCGACGGAACGGAAGACTGGCTGGAGAAACCGGCGGAAGAAGCACAAACTCACACCACCGCACCAGGCGGAACGGGCAGAACTCGCAGTTCAGGATCAGCGGCACCAGGAGGAAGACCGGGAAGAAGAGGAGCACGACGACGAATAGCGCATACGCGCTCAGGACCTACGCGGCGGACACAAGTGTCCGCCGCTTTGATTTATTGTTACAAAATCTCTCTCATCTTTGTTATACTATATATACATGTCCAAGCTCCATGTCGGAATTTTGCGCGGTGGTCCATCAAGTGAATATGAAGTCTCGCTTAAAACTGGCGCGGCTGTTTTAAAACATCTACCTGATCACTATCAAGCACATGATATTTTTATTTCCAAAGACGGTGTCTGGCATCGCGATGGTTTAGAAAAAAGTCCCGAACGGGCTTTGAAACATGTTGACGTTGTATTTAATGCCCTGCATGGAGAATTTGGTGAAGATGGCCAAGTTCAGAAAATTTTAGATAGGCATGGTATTCCGTACACGGGTTCGGGAGCGCTCTCTTCGGCTATCGGCATGAATAAAGTTCTGAGTAAAAAAGCTTTTGAACACTATGGTGTTCGAACTCCATATTATGCTGCCATTCGTAAAAGTGATGATCGGGCTGAAAAAACAGAGTACATTTTTAAACATTTCATGGTGCCATTTGTAGTAAAGCCCGCATCGAGCGGCTCTTCTGTTGGTGTCACTATTGTAAAGAATTTTGGTCAATTTCCAGCCGCTCTCGATAAAGCTTTTGAAGTGGGTGATACAGCATTAGTTGAAGAATTCATCAGAGGTCGTGAAGCAACATGTGGTGTGGTCAATCATTTCCGAAATCAAAAAACATATCCGCTTTTGCCCGTAGAGATTATTCCAGCTGATACCCAAGAATTTTTTGACTATGATGCGAAATACAATGGTCAGTCACAAGAAATTTGTCCGGGAAATTTTTCTGAGGAGGAGAAGGCTGAGATCCAGCGTTTGGCCAGACTTGTGCATGAAGCTTTGAACCTGAGACATTATTCCCGGACTGATATGATGGTGACACCTGGCCGTGGCGTTTATGTTTTAGAAGTAAATACATTACCTGGGCTTACACCACAATCTCTGGTGCCCCAATCTCTCGAAGCAATCGGCTGTTCATTTAAAGATTTTTTAGATCATCTCGTTCGATTGGCTCTAGATAGAAAATAAAGACTCTTTGCATAAAGTGAAAAATAATGTAGAATAATCGTTGTTCGGGCCGGTAGCTCACCTGGTAGAGCGCCTCATTTGCACTGAGGAGGTAGGGGGTTCGAGTCCTCTCCGGTCCACAGCAAAAAATCGCCAAGCGGCGATTTTTTCGTGGACCGGAAGCAAGCAAACTGCTTTGCTTGCGGGAGGACGAGAAAGCCGGAGCGCGACGGCGCGAGGCGGGGTCGCGCAAATTCGCAGTAGCGAATTATGTGTGACCGAGACTCTCCGGTCCACCAATTTGACTTAGTTTTTTGTATATTGCATTCTGTTTCGTAGACAGGTCCTTTTACCGCAAGGAGGTATCTATGCGCAAGATTATACTGCTCGCTCTGGTCGGAATCGTTTTCGCGGCTTTCACGGTCGAGGCGAACCAGCCAACGACCAAGCCGTCTCGACATCGTCCTACCAAGGCTGAGTGCAAGTACGGTGATGACCCCATCTGGCAGGATCGTGCTGTGACCGAACTCATCGTTGTCCATCACAGCGCTACAAGTGGCGGCAATGTTGAGCGATTCGCTGAATACCACAAGGGAAAACCGGACAAGTTCAACGACATCGGCTATCACTTCGTTATCACCAACGGTAGCGGCGGACCAGATGGCGAAGTCCAGGAAGGCCGGTGGGAGTCTGCAGTTGGTGCCCACGATCCGAAGGAGAAGAGAAACTTTCGGTCGGTAGGTGTCTGCCTTGTCGGTGAAAATGTATTTACCGACAAGCAGAAGAGTGCACTCATCGATAAGCTTGCAGGGCTTTGCAAAAAGTACAAGATCAAGCCCTCTGCAGAAACGATCGTGCGCCACCACGATCGCTGCCCAGGTCGAGGTCTTGATCTTGATCAGATAATCGCGGAGGTGAAGAAAAAGATTGGCTAGAGCTGCGACGGCATACCACCGGGGCGGTTTTTTTATGCTAGGGTATCCCACCTTGGGCTTGTTTATGATATTATTAAACCCATGTTTAGGACGTTTAAGAAACATAGTACACCTGCACAGACATCTAATACTGATATATCGGCATCCCAGCTTCAAACTGAAAAGGAAGAGCTTGAAATTATTGCTATGAATATGGAGGAAGGGGTGATTCTCCTTGATAACACCAAGAATGTTATTCTGGCCAATCGTTATATTAAAGAAATACTCAATATTGATATCGAATCTAAGGATAATTCCCAGGTCCTCAAAAAATTTTCGGAAGTATTGAATATTAATCCCCAGGACTATTTAGCGCCGCTTGATAAATTTGTCCGTGTTACAAAAAAAGAATTTGATGCCGGTCGGAAAGTATATGATGTGTCATTTAGTTTAGCTCCTTCAGAAAGTACCCAGCATTATCTTATTTGGGTTCGAGATATTACTCAGCCTAAACTTCTTGAACGGGCTAAAACAGAATTCATTGCTTTGATTGCTCACCAGCTACGCACGCCTCTTACGGGAACAAAGTGGACACTCAATATGTTTTTAGATGGAGAAATTGGTGAAATTACTCCTGAGCAGAAAGGTTTTATTTCAAAATTGTATGACAGCAACGAACGTTTGATACTTATTACCAACGATCTTCTCGAATCTCAGAAATTAGATTTGGCGGATACTCAATATTCCTTCAATTCCGTTCAGATATTCGATATCATTGATAATCTTGTCGGTGAGCTAAAAACAAATATTCAAAAAAAGCATATCACTGTTAATGTTCTAAGAAACACAGTTCCGATGCTGGAAATAGATCCGGATAAGATTCGCTTGGTTTTTCAGAATTTGCTGGATAATGCCGTTAAATATACAATGGAAGAGGGAACTATTACCATCGATGCTCATCCTGATAATGAGCAGGTAGTTATTAGTATCACCGACACGGGAGTTGGTATTCCCAAAGATCAACAAGCTGATATTTTCAACCGATTTTACCGGGCATCAAATGCTCAGCATATTACCGGTTCTGGTTTGGGATTATTTCTTGTTAAGAAAATTATTGAGGGTCATGGAGGCAAGGTTTGGTTTGAAAGTGTTGAGTCGAAAGGGTCAACTTTTTATATAGCATTACCATTACACAGAAAACATACATAATATGTCAAATGAATTAAACGGAAAAAGAGTTCTATGGGTTGAAGATGATGAATTTTTGGGCACAATTGTTGAGAAAAAGTTACTTGCTAAGCAATGCATATTAACTCATGTCACTACAGGGGAACAGGCTCTTAAGTATCTGGACACAAATCTGGTTGATATCATTGTCTTGGATATTGTCCTTCCTGGTATGAGTGGTTTTGAGATTCTGAAGCATATTAAATCAGCCGAGAAACTCAAGGAAGTTCCTGTCGTACTTTTGTCGAATTTAAATCGTCCTGAAGACATGGAAATGGGCGTAAAGCTTGGTGCCGAAAGATTCTTAGTAAAGGCCACATTGTCATTGGATGACATTGTTGATCAGATTGCTGATACTCTTCACAAACAATAAGTATGGATTCTCCTTTTCAAAATCCTATTAAGAAACTTCGTACCTATAAGGATGACATTATTTCCCTTATCCGGCAGCAGAAAATTTCTGAACAAGATTTGAAAAAAATGGACCCGATGCTTATTCGGGAAGCCAAGATGAGTCCTGTTGATGAACATATTAAAGTCAATATTCCTATTCCTACATCGAAGGCTAAAACTTCTATTGAAGGTCTGCAAAATGCAATTAATGCAAATTATAATGTAAAGCCTGCTCAACCTAAAAAAGAGCCATACATAAAAACAACAAGGGATGCACCGCGGCCTACGCCTCTGCCGGTGCCTAAACCAGTATCGCCTCCACCACCTCCAAAGCCAGCTCCACCTCCTCCGCCGAAGCCAGTTCCACCACCGCCTCCACCTGCTCCTCCTAAAGAACTTTCACTGAAAGAAAAATTAGAAAATCAGGAAAGGGAATTAGCAGCAGAAGTTGATAAAGCTATGGCTGTTATGCATGACCTCGAATCAAAGAAGGCATCGTTAAATGATCAGAAAGCCATGGTACAAGCTCAAGCTGAACCGATCAAAGCTCGTGAGAAAGATCTTGAACGGGATGAAGCCTTAATTCGCAAAGAGGAAGGTGCGACAAATTACCAAACTCAATTAGGCGCATTAGAACAGCAACGCTGGAAGCTTGAAGACGAGCGTCATGTCGTAGAAGGACAGCGTTTTACCATAGATCAGCAACTTGCTGGACTTCTCGAACAAGATAAAGCCTTGGAGACTTCTATTGAGCAGGCTAAAAAAAATGTTCAGACGATAAAGAAAAAAATTGATCATGTTCATAAAATGTTGGCGGCGCTTGTAGCTGAAGAAGAAAAAAAAGAAGAACTAAAGCAGTTGGCTGCGATTGAAGCAAAAAAAACAGAAGTAGAAAAAGAATGGTCTGCGATTAAAATACAAAAGCAGCTTCTTATGGGTAAACATGAGTCAGTTAGATCCAGAGAAAAATCTATTGCCGATGAGATAATGAGAATCGAAGCAGAGGAGCAACGGCTGACCGATGCCGAGTCGAAGCATAAACAGGAAGAGCTGCGTTATACCAAGGATCAACAGCTTCGAACCGTTGAGCAGGAGAGATTACAAGTTGAGGCTGAACTTAAACAAAATGAAGAGAAGCTTAACGTTCTTGAGCAGCAATCGGCTGATGTTATCTCACATGAGCATGCTTCTAAAGAAAAAATTAGAGAACTTGATCTTGCTATAAAAGCTGCGGAAGAGCACTAGAACACATTATTGCTCTGCTTGCAAATATATCTCATAGTTTTATAATTGTCTTACTACCACCATGATAGTAGCCATAGTAAGCAATAAAAATTATGAAATACACAATTCAACGATCTGTAAAAAAGATCACCCAAACGGGAAAACCTTTCATTAAGGCAACTCTTAAAGACGAGATCGGTCAGGAAATGGATAATGTTTCCATTTGGTCTGATTTCCCAAACTTTGAGAGTTTGCAGCCTGGTGTAGAGACCACAGGCGTAATTGAGACCAGTTCTCAAGGCTTTCGAAATCTGAAACCTGCAACAATGCAGAGAATGGTTCAGGCTGAGCAGCAGCCTCTACGTAATCCCGGATATGATCATCGAATGGAAATGATTCGACGTTCTCAGGAGAAAAAGTATGAAGCCATTGCATTCTTTAATGCTACTAATTCTGCAATTTCTCTTGTCTCCAATATGAAAGCAAAGCTCATGAATGGCACTGTTAACCGTTCGACCATGAAGCAGGAGATTACCTTCTGGCGGGATTGGTTTATTGATGAATGGAAAAGAAATCAAGGTTCTGGTGGCAAGGCCCAGCACTAGGATAAAGAAAAAAGGCCCCAAAGGCCTTTTTTCGTGCTATATTCCTATACTATGAGCGAACTGTGGATGTTTACTCTCAAATGGACGACCATAACCCTGACCGCTCTGGGGCTCTTTTACTATTTTTATCTCTGGTGGCTTATTTTCAGGCACCTATGGTTTATCGTTATAGCAGTTGTGGCATATATCTCTATGAAGAATTTTTTAAAAGAGTAAAAATTTTCTATGAAACGTTTAGGTATAATCCAGAGTTACTACTAGTACAATGTCACACATTATTATTCTTGCTGGCGGAAAGGGCAGCCGGATGCAGTCAAATACCCATAAAGTTCTTCACGAAGTTAAGGGAGTACCTATCATTTCCAGGCTTTTACAAAATATTTCTCCCATTTGTTCAACACCAACTATTATTATTGGTCATAAGGCAGACGAAGTCAGGGAGGCTACCCACTATGCCTATTCATATGTCGAACAGAAGGAGCAACGTGGTACTGGACATGCCGTCATGTGTGCGCGAGAGGCTTTGAAAGATAAACCTGACGAGACTATTATTATTCTACCTGGGGATCACCCCTTAATTGAGGCTCGGACACTTTGGCAGCTGCAGTCACTTCACACATTGCATAATGCAACGGTGACACTGGCCACTAAAATTGTGCCACATTTTGAAGGAATACATTCAATTTTTAAACATTATGGCAGGGTTATACGCAATAAAGATGGCATGGTTCTAAAAATAGTTGAATATAAAGATGCTTCAGCAGAAGAACGAGAGTGCCTTGAAGTAAACCTGAGCTATTATTGTTTCAACGCGCAATGGCTTTGGCAGCATATTACAGCCCTTTCTTCTCATAATGCTGCCTCAGAGTATTATCTGACTGATATGGTAAAAATTGCCACTGACCAGGGCCTCAGAGTAGCGGCATATCCAATTCAACAAATGGCTGAATGCTTAGGTATTAATACGCCTGAACAATTATTGATGGTTGAGGAGGCTCTTGTCTAATTCTAATTTAGCCAATCAAAAACTGCCCGACCGGAAGGAGGGACAGTTTTTGATTAAGTAGAAGAAAGCTCAAACTACATTGTCATACTTGGGTTTGAGTCCATCATCATGCTGCTCTTTCGTGCAGTAAAACCGGCAATGAGAAGAACGATACCAAGGACAAGGTGAAAATAGGTATCATGGGTATTTTGTTTAACAAATCCCAAGAGCATGTCTCCTTCGATAAGACCGTCGACAAAGAGTACAAGATATACTACGCCGAAAATCTTAAGCCAAAGGGCAGATGCTCCTTCTCCAGCTCCTGCGCCGATAAGAAGTACAATACCGATAAGAAGGTGAACAACGTTATGAATGGTATCAGTAACAAAGTATCCATCTGTACCGACAATAGGATTGGAAAAAAATCCGAGAACTCCTACGAGTACAAAAACGATACCAAATACTACTGCTAATTTTTTTGCCATATGTTTTGTGTTTTTATAACAGTCTCGACCTTTGCCTATAATTATACACATATTGAAGAGCTTATAAAAACCCCTTGTGGATAACAAGCGAACTTTCAGCTATACTTCGTTCATTATGACTGCTTCCCCTATAACCTTTGTTCTTTTCGGTGCTACGGGCGATTTGGCTCAAAAGAAGATCGTACCAGCATTGCTCGGCCTTTTTAAGGCTGGAATAATGCCACAGGGTTCGCGGATTATTGCATTTTCGCGCCGGCCGTGGACGGATGATGATTATCGGCATTTTATTGCACCTTCACTTGAATCGGTCAGAGATATTTCTGAGCAGGATAAAAAGATCTTTTTAAGCACTCTCTATTATGTTCAGGGAACTTTTGATGACAAAGCAGCGTATGAGAGATTGAAGAGTACCATTAACAATACTCAAGTACTTTTTCATTTGGCTATTCAACCAGAATTTTACGAAATAGTTTTCACGCAGCTTGGTCAATTGGGTGTAGTAAAGCAGGATTCAAAAATACTTATAGAAAAGCCATTTGGCTCTAATATAGAAACAGCCCTGCAGTTGGAAAAAGTACTTCAGAACTATTTTCATGAGGATCAGATGTATAGGATCGACCATTACCTAGCAAAGGATGGCTTATGGAATATTATTGAAACTCGAAAGCAAGACGAAGCCTTGGAATCACGACTTAATGCTCGATTTGTTCAATCTGTTGAGGTACGGCTTTTTGAGAAGATTGATATTCAGGGTAGAGGAGAGTTTTATGAAACTATTGGAGCATTACGGGATGTTGGTCAAAATCATGTTTTAGAAATGCTTGCAGTTTCGGCTATGGATTTGCCTGAGACTATTATATCCATGCCTCAGGCCAGGGCAGATGCTCTTAAAAACCTTAAACCAGGCAAGCTTTTAATGCGAGGTCAATATGAAGGGTATCGACACGAGCAAGATGTAAAGCCTGAATCACAGACTGAAACGTATTTTAAAATTGAAACAGAACACCACAATAAACGCTGGCTGGGGGTACCATTTATTATTGAAGGAGGAAAGGCCCTTGATGAGAAGAAGGCAGAAGTAGTCATCTCGTTTAAGAATGGCAATGAGAAGGTTTTTAACATCGATGATGGAAAAAGGCTTGTCCCGCGGAGCCTTAGCGGAGTGGGAGATGCATATGAAATACTCATTGAAAAAGCTCTTGAAGGTGATAAGAACTATTTTGTAAGCATTGATGAGATTATAGCGTCATGGAAATTTATTGATGAAGTATTGAAAAATGTTAGTACAGTCCCCTTAACATTTTACAAAAAGGGAAGCGCTTTATGAAAATCATTGTAGAAAAAGATACATTGGTTGAAAAGATTGGGCAGGCTTTAGATGAAATGATTAAGAGTCGTGGAAATAAACCATTACTTTTATTATTATCAGGTGGCTCATCACTCGAACTTCTTAACTATGTTCAAGAAGATTCGCTTTCGGCTGATATAACTATCGGAATGCTCGATGATAGATATTCATACGATAGTTCAGTCAATAGTTATTCATTATTGCAAAGCCCAGGGTTTGCTTCTGATTTTTATAAAAAGGCAAGGAAAGCCGGAGTGAGGTTTCTAGATTCTACTCCTTTCCAATTTGAAACGTTAAATGAATATGCTAGCCGTTATGAAAAAACAATTGAAGAATGGATGATAAAAAATCCAGAGGGTATTATCCGAGCGACAGTTGGAATTGGCCCTGATGGACATACCTCAGGAGTTTTGCCCTATCCAGAAGATCCAGAGAAATTTAATACATTATTTAATGGTGAAAAGCTTATCATTGGTTATGATGTCGAAAATAAGAATCCATTTCGTTATCGTTTAACGAGTACATTCACATTTATGCGTCAGTTTAATGAGGTTCTGACATATATGTCAGGAGAAAACAAAATGGAAGCTTTGAAAAAAGTTATAGCAGAAGAAGGAAGTTTGGCTGAAACACCTGGGCGAATTGTTCGAGAGCTCAAGAATGTAACCATATATACAGACATAGAGCTCTAGGTTATAATGTGCCCATGTCAATCAAACAATATTTAATGAAGAAAATGCTGAAATCGAAGATGAAAGACATTCCCGAGGCTGAGCGGGATAAAATATTTACTGCTATAGAAAAGAATCCACAATTATTCCAAAAAATTGCTGAAGAAGTTCAACAGAAAATGAAAGAAGGTAAAGATCAGATGTCAGCCAGCATGGAAGTTATGAGCAAATATCAGAACGAACTTAAAGACTTAATGTAATATGTTCGGCTTAGGTACACAAAAAAAGAAAAAGATTTATATTTTTCTCGGCCAAGAGGATAAGGAGACATTTTGTGGTGCTTTAGCTGATGAGTATGAAAAAGGTGCGAAAGAAGGAGGACATGAAGTTCGCCGGGCAAATATTGGTGATCTCAAATTTGATCCACTTTTACACAAAGGCTACAAAGTTATCCAAGAATTAGAACCCGATTTAAAAAAAGTTCAGGAAGATATGCGCTGGGCTGAGCATATTGTCGTCATTTACCCAACATGGTGGAGCATGATGCCGGCAATCTTGAAGGGATTTTTTGATCGAGTTTGGATTCCTGGTTTCGCTTTTCATTTTCATCCCCGCCTTGGCTGGGACAAACTGCTGAAGGGTCGTACTGGACATGTCTTTATCACCATGGATTCCTGGCCACTCCTTTCACGAATGCTTTTTGGCGACTCAACCAACGAAATCGGCCGAGCCATTTTAGGATTTGCCGGCATTCATCCGGTGAATATTCAGAAAATCGGACCACTGAAGCATGCTACAGATGCTCGTAAACAAAAAATAAAAGAAAAAATATATCATTTGGGCTTGAAAGGAAAGTGACTTTACTTTATAGTGTTTTTTAGGAAGTCATTTTTTCGACTGTTGAACTCGTGCAAGGAGGCATATGACCTACTTTCCTCGAATCATCCAGAAGTTGCCTATCGGTGATGATTGGTACATGCATTACGAAAGCTTGGCTCATTGCGGGCTTTCGCTCAGACGTCATGAGTCTCGGAGTAGAGCAGAGAATGCATCTCTCAATGATTACGAGCAGAAACTGATGGACAAAGAAATAAAGGCAGAATTTGATGAGGCACGGCTTGTAAGTATTTGGCAAAAGGTTAACACCAAAGCCGGAATTACAGCCACTCATTACATTTTGCCGCACTGGCGCAGTCAAAAGTCCAAGCACAATGAGGTGGCATAACAATGTCGCCTTTTTTCATTCATTATTTTTTCATGAAAATATGATGTACTATGTACTAGGTATGTACACCTTGAAAGGAGGTGAACCATGAAGGCCCAAGATGTACCTCGTCCGGCAGAAAAGCCTCAAACGTTTGAGGACCGGATGAGGGAGTTGGCCGAGCGCTATTTGCAGATCGAAGCCGCTGTGGCTGCAGAGCTGCACAAACCCCACGTTACTGAGCTGAACTGGCCGCCTCGGGCACATACGCTCTGGCGGAGGCTCAAGCTCTACGTTGAGGCAGAGGCTCAGGAGCGCGGGGAGAATTTTCGTAAGAAGTTGCAGGAAGCGATAACTGCAATTACTTCGCACAGGTCTTGACCATGGAGGAATGATGCAGGTGAGGTCACATCTCGGAGCCGGCAACAAGAAGTTCGCCGGCTTACTTATTGGCTAATTGTTGTGTTAGGCTTATGGAATGGACCCAAGTATTCCAGAGTTTGGAATTAAAAGGGAGAATGAAGAACGTCGAGATGGAGGATGTGGCATTGTCTTTGATCCAAAAAGTCAGAAATATGCTATCGGCAAGCACCATGATGGCAGTTTATTTCGGCTGTTTTCAGGTGGTGTTACTTCAAAAGAGGATATTAAAGAAGGAACATTACGTGAAGTAACTGAAGAAAGCGGTTTATATGATTTTGAATATGTTGAAAAAATAAGTCAGGCGTTCACTCATTATTATAATAGTTTGCGAAAAGTAAATCGTGTCGCTCTAGCTACGTGTTTTTTAATAATTTTAAAAAGTACTGACCTCAAACTTGTTGAATTGGAAGAGCACGAGAAATTTTCTCTTGCTTGGGCTACATCAGAAGAAATTTTAACTAACTGGCAGTCGCAAAATGAAAACCATGATCTCGATCACTGGATTTACTTTATAAAAAAAGCTGTAGCACGAGCTGTTGAATTGGGTTACGACAACGTGAGTAAAATATAAAAGAAAAAACCGCGGCGGATTAGGCCGAGGCATGCACTCCAATTTTAGCTTCCGTGCGACTTCTTTTCGATTTTGCTTACCCGGATGTTGGAGGTCGTTCCTCCATCAAGGTAGACGGTATCACCTGGATCGATCTTGT
>JAIFWI010000030.1 GCA_019661945.1 Candidatus Parcubacteria bacterium
GGTCACAGCTCATTTGCTTACTGCAAATGGCCGCGACCCCGCCTCGGGCCGTCGCCCTCCGGCTTTCAAATCCCTCACGCGAGCCAAGAGCAATTGGCTCGCTCGTCTCCTTGTTCACGATGTTCACTGCGGAGACGGAGGGATTTGAACCCTCGAAGGTGTTACCCTTACTCGCTTTCCAAGCGAGCGCACTAGACCACTATGCGACGTCTCCAGAGCTTCTTTCTAACACACTTTCTGTTTTTATTTAAGAATACTAGTTATTGCTCGATGCCGCGTAAAATGCGAATACGGTTTTCCATCGGCGGATGAGTAGCAAAAAGAGTGGCCACTTTCTTTCCTAAACCGGGATTAAAGGGATTGGCGATAAACATATGCGCCGTGGCTTTGCTTGCATGCTGAAGTTTGCCGCCTGACTTGCCGATTTTTTCCAAAGCCGAAGCTAAACCTTCGGGGTAGCGAGTTAAAAGCGCGCCTGAAGCATCAGCTAAATATTCGCGCTTACGAGAAATTGCTAACTGAATAATAGTCACAGCAATTGGAGCAATAATTGCCAAAACAATTCCAAGAAGAGCAAAAATAGCGCCGGCTCTTCCCTCTCCGTCATCTCGATTTCGTCCGCCCCACCACATGCTCCGCAAAAACATATCGGATAAAATGGCTATAAATCCAACGAGTACTACTACAATCGTTGAAAGTAAAATATCTCGATTGCCAATATGAGAAAGCTCATGGGCAATTACCCCTTCCAATTCTGTTTTGTTAAGTAATTGAAGCATGCCCGAAGTGACCGCAACTGCCGCATGATTTTTATTTCGCCCGGTAGCAAAAGCATTCGGCGCTGGATCTGGAATGACATACACTTTGGGCATTGGTAATCCGGCGGTGATGGAAAGATTTTCAACAACATTATAAAGATCCGGATGGCTTTCATTAGTTACTTCTTGAGCTCGATACATACTCAACACAATTTTATCTGAAAACCAATAACTCAAAACATTCATGAAAAGACTGAAGATAATGGCAATGTAGAGAATAACGGAATTATTGTAGGCTCGAGCGAAAACATAGCCGATACCAATGACCACCACAAAAAACACGATCATCAGTAACCATGTTTTCCAAATATTTTTACTTTGTTCGTGATAAATATGCATATTAGCTTGCGCCGCCACCTCCACCGCCCCCGCCGCCACCAGCACTGCCGCCTCCTCCCGATGCTCCGCCACCTGCGCTTGAGAAGGCTGAAGCAAGACTTGTGGCAAATGAGGATGAAAATACAGACGGTGAAAAGCCTGAAGTTGTACCGGCGCCAACTGAGGTATGATAATAGGCTGCACCAGCATACCACGTCGGCGGCGCCATATGAATACTTTCAAAAGCTTGAGCCCACTTCTTTTCAATACCAAAGATCATAGCATATGGAAGATACTTTTCAAAAATCTCCGGTGTTAGATTTTGCATCCTGTATCGCTCGGCTGTTTCTAAATAGAGTTTAAATCCAAGCCATTGCTCACGCATGATTGCTCCTTCTGCCGAAAGCCGCGGATTAAATTTCATGAAAAGCATCAGGAGTCCAATACTAAAGACTGAAATTCCAAGAGCAATGACATGAAGAGAGGAAGAAATCCAGAAGATGATAATGAGGGCTACGATGCCATAACTAATATATTTAGCATGTGAGAGCGGCACGGTATAAGCTTTGGTATCAAGCTCGGTTTCTTTATAGAGTTCTTTCTTAAGCTCCTGCATGGCTTTATACATCTCACGTTTCTTGGATTTACCGCTATTCTTCATTTCTCGTGTCGAAAATCGCGGACCAAGAATACCTAGAAAAGTTTTTTCATATTCTTCGAGATGTGGATCAGAACTAGGATCTTTTATTTGCTCAATAATATAATCTTTCGATGGTATCATGAAAAGTTGAGCAATTTTATTAGCCCAATTTGGCTCTTCTTCTATTATTTTTATATAGCCGCGTACAGCCAGATCTACAATCGTCGCCGGCCAGGCTTTATTTGAAATTCCCTCTTTGACTAAAGCCTCTGCCATGGCCGGCCGGAGATTTTGCGGCGGATCATACTCTGGCACAATAGTGCCTCGGCCTTTGTTATGTTTTTCGGTGAAATACCAATATAAGATCCCAGTCACAACTGAGCTAATAACAATAAATATGGCAATAATAATCGGAATATATGTTTTAAGAAAATCTTTCCAATATGCCGCTTCTGAAACAATATCTTTTGGCCAGCCGGCGGCAATAGTGATAATTCCTTCGGGCGGCACATTCTCGGCTTCGTACGTGAACGTTCGCGAATCAAAAATATTTTTTGCAGCCAAATGATCTGGTTTCGTATAAACGCTGGTTTGCAAATGAGATGTGTCATATGAATGCTCTGGAATCGTAACTCGGGCACTCACCACCCCTATGGGCACAGAATAATCTTGGAAAAGATTCCAATACAATTCATCATGATCCTTCAGGAAGGATATCCCACCATGAATTTTGTAGGAAACAATCCAAGTCTTTTTTGTATCTTTAGCGTTGTAATACCATTCAATATATTCAGACCCGTTTTTTTTGTAAAAGGTGTACTTTCCCCAGCTTGAAGAATCAAGTTTATCTAATTGATGTGGACTATACATCAAAGGCCGGCCTGTTTCACCATCCCGAACAGAAATATTTGTAATACCACTGATATCCTTGAATGGAATGTAGCGCTCAGCGGCATTGAATTGCCCATGAAGATCAAATACTTCGGTCTCGGTGACATCGAAAGTTGAATCGACATTAACCTGGATATCATACGTAATAGAATCGTATGAATAACTTTTTTCTCCATGCGAGGCTAGACCTACTGTTGGTAGAAATACAGAAAGTGTAAGAAGAAATACACCAACTATTTTTTTCATGAATTAGAATTTGACTTCAACCGGCTGGCGAGCTGCTTCCTCCCCTCCTTCAAGTTCAAAGAATTCCATTTTGGCAAAGTTGAAAATACCAGCGATAACATTTGAAGGAAAAGATTCTACTTTAGTATTTAAGTCACGAACATTGCCGTTGTAGAATCGTCGAGCGGCTTGAATTTTATTTTCGGTATCAGACAGTTCACGCTGAAGTTCGAGAAAGTTTGTATTAGCTTTCAAATCTGGATAGGCTTCAGCCACAGCAAACAATGTTTTCAAGGCGCCGCTCAATTCGCCTTCGGCTTTTCCACGTTCTTGAACATTTTGAGCGCCAATAGCATGAGATCGAGCCTTGGTAACATTTTCAAATGCTTCCCGCTCGTGTGTAGCATATCCCTTAACTGAATTGACCAAGTTTGGGATGAGGTCATATCGGCGCTTCAATTGAACATCAATATCTGACCAAGCTTCTTTTGTTCTATTAACAAGCGAAATAAAGCCGTTATAAGCGACGATAAACCATAAGGCTAAGACCGCTGCAACTGCAATGACAATATAGAGTATTAACATAGGGTAATAATTATTTATTCTATTATACCACAAATCTGCTGGAAATTAGTAGTCCATGCCCATGCCACCTGGCATACCGCCCGGCATCTGTGGTTTCTTTTCCTCAGGCTCTTCTGTTACCGCAACTTCAGTCGTCAGGAGAATAGCTGCGGCTGAGGCTGCATGCTGAACAGCGCTTCGAGTGACTTTAACTGGGTCAATAATTCCAGCCACAAGCATATCTTCTACCATTTCATCTTTGAGGGCATCATATCCACCATAACCTTTTGAAGATTTTACTTTGTCGACAATAACAGAACCATCATCTTTACCGGCATTTGCCGCAATTTGTTTTAAGGGAGCTTCCAGGGCTTTCAAAACAATTTCATAGCCAAGCTTGGCATCAACTCCCATAGTATTCATATGTTTACCACTTCGGACTTTATCAGCAGCTTTCACGAGTGCCACACCACCACCAGGCACGATTCCCTCTTCGATAGCAGCCTTGGTAGCGTTGACGGCATCTTCAATCTTCAGCTTCAAATATTTCATTTCTGTCTCTGTGGCAGCTCCAACCCGAAGGACAGCAACACCACCAGTGAGTTTTGCAATTCGCTCATCAAGTTTTTCCTTATCAAATTTATTTGTAGTAGCCTCGCGTTGTTTTCGCAAACTCCCGACACGCTTTTCGATGTCAGATTTTTTTCCCTTGCCATCGACAATAATTGTATTATCCTTGGTTGAGATTACTTTCTGAGCTTTACCGAGCATAGTAGGCTCAGTCTTTTCAAAGGTTATACCGGCATCATCAGAGATAACGGTAGCGCCGACAGTAATAGCAATATCCTCAAGCATTTCACGCTTCCGGTCACCGTAACCTGGAGCCTTAACTGCTAAAACATTAAATCCACCGCGGAGTTTATTGAGTACAAATGTTGTTAAAGCTTCACCATCGACATCATCGGCAATAATAACTAAATCTTTTTTACCGCTTTGAACCAATCGTTCAAGAAGCGGCAGGATTTCTTTAATAGTTGAAATCTTTTTGTCGGTAATAAGAATTGCGGGATCACTGAACTCCGCTTCCATTCGCTCGGCATTGGTAATCATGTACGGCGAAACATATCCTTTATCAAACTCCAATCCTTCAACAACTTCTGATTCAATACCAAATGATTGTGATTCTTCAACGGTTACAACGCCATCTTTACCGACTTTTCCAATTGTCTCGGCAATAGTCTTGCCGATTTCTTCTGATTCAGCCGAAATTGTTGCGACTTGCTGAATCTCGGCATCAGTTTTAATTTGTTTAGCCATACCTTTCAATGCTTCTACGACATCTTGTGTTGCTTTTTCAATGCCCATGCGAATACTCAAAGCATTGATACCCATTGAAGTGTGCTTCATTCCTTCTGAAACAATAGCCTGCATCAGAACCACTGAAGTTGTTGTACCATCACCAGCCACATCATTTGTTTTTGTAGCAACTTCTTTGACAATCTCAGCACCCATATTCTCAAATCTATCTTTGAGTGAAATTTCTTTGGCAATTGAGACACCATCATTAGTAATAGTCGGACTGCCGTAACCTTTATCCAAAACGACATTACGGCCACGCGGGCCAATAGTAATCTTGACCGCATCAGCCACCTTATCAACTCCTGCTTTTAATTTCCGACGAGCTTCTTCACTGAAAAGTATTTGTTTTGCTGCCATGTTTTTTGAGGAAGCAAATGAAATTTTTATGGTCTGGCCCGCGCAGACGGGAGATCCGAGGACCTAAAAATTCATTTGCTTCTGAAAATTATCTTATAATTGCTAGTATGCTGTCTTCTTTTAAAATGTAGTACTCCTTTCCATCAACCTTAATCTCATCATACCCATATTTTGAAAACATCACGGTATCACCTACCTTAACTCGAACCGGAATAAGCTTCCCATCATCATAATGTCCTTCACCCACCGCCACCACTTCTCCCTCCCCAGATTTCTCCTTTTGGACAGAATCCGGGATAAATATTCCTGACTTTGTCTTATCTTTTTCTCCTTCTTCGAAGGGCCGTACTAAAACACGGTCTCCCAGAGGCATGACCTTGAATTTCTTTGAAGATTTGGCTGTTTTTTTCATATGGGCGTATTATAGCTATCTATCAAAACTCTGCAACTCTATTGTTGCAGAATTCTTTATCCATGCTATAGTGTCGCAAATGAGCACGATTGTCCAGATACTACCGTATATCCAGATCGTCCTATCGGTTGTTTTGATTGCCCTTATCCTCTTACAGCAATCTGAAGCCGATTTAGGCAGCGCCTTTGGAGGCGGAGAAAGTCTAAATACCCCAAGCCATACCCGCCGGGGTCTTGAGCGTGTTATATTTATTTCCACCATCGTCACCGCAATTCTGTTTGCCGGTTC
>JAIFWI010000008.1 GCA_019661945.1 Candidatus Parcubacteria bacterium
GACTGAATGTGGAGAATTAACTATTGAAGAGCAAAAAAGTAAACGATTGCTGCCTGCCGGAATCTTTGCCCGCTGGAAATCACATGAGAGAGAATGATATAATTGTGTAAGAAAAAACGCATGAGCTCGTCATATATGTCTTAGAGTATGCAACCATCATCTAAGAAAACTGCAGAATTCATTTCTCTGTATGATGAAATGGCAGACCAGCTGTTTCGACATTGTTTTTTCAAGGTATCAAATCGCGAACTGGCCCTAGACCTTGTTCAGGAAACATTTGCTAGAACGTGGGAATATCTGGCGGCCGGAAAAGAGGTCAATAATATCAAAGGATTTTTGTTCAAGGTAGCCAATAACCTCATTATTGATGAGTATCGTAAAAAGAAAGTTGTCTCACTCGAGACGCTCCAAGAGCAGATTGGTTTTGATGCCCCAGTCCAGGACCACAACCGGACGATTTTCAATGTAGAAGTTGATACGGTTCTTTCTCACATTAAAAAGCTCGATGATAAATATCGAGAGGTCATTATGATGAGATACGTCAACGATTATTCGCCAAAGGAAATTGCCAGTATCTTGGGTGAATCAGAAAATGCAGTTTCAGTTCGCATTAATCGCGGCATCAAAAAGGTTCAAGAAATGCTTAATTTAGTAAATAATTAATCATGAAAGGAAAGTTTAAAATATTGCAGGAAGAATCACAAAAAGTTGCGCTCGATGAAAGCGAGCGCCAGGCCCTGCGTGATTCTTTAATGTCGTACATGGAAAAAACTCCTGTTCGAGAACCGGTCATTGCACAAAGCGAAGCTGAGTCTAAGCGCCGAAATATAACCAAAACTTCAGGCACCTTAGGAATTCTCATTCTTCTGCTTTTAGCCGGGATTGGCGTATCCTATGCCGCTGAGCAGACTGTTCCCGGTGATAATTTATATCCAGTTAAAGTCAGTGTTACAGAGAAAGTCAGAGGCACGTTGTGTTTCTCCGAAAAACGCCGTGCCGAGCATGAAGCGGCACTTATTGATCGCAGGCTTCAAGAAGCAGAGAAACTTCATGACCAATCTCGGCTTTCAGCCAATGTTCGGCAAGCTATGGCTGATGATTTCTCACATCATGTTCAAACTTTAAGCCAGCATGTCCAGATGCTCACCCAGAATAATAATAGAGATGCAGCCGAAAAAATTACGGCGAAACTTGAGTCATCACTCTCTACTCATGCTGATGTAGTGCATATCCTCACCGTCAACGCTTCAGAGAATTAAATCAGCTGCATTTGCTATACTAGAGTAATGTCGAGGAAGCATCTGATACTCCTTGGAGGAATTTCTTTTTTTATTTTTGGCCTGCTGGCCTGGAGTATTTCATCTAAAATATTTATCTATTCTTCAATAGTTTCTTTTGATAATGCTATCCAAGCTTTTTCCCAAAGTCATATTTCAAAAACGGCAGGGCAGACAATGATCCTTTTCACCAGTCTAGCCGATGAGCAAACCATTTTCCTTTTTCTTATTGCTGCATCACTTTTATTTATTCTTGTCCATGATAGAGCTGTAGCTTGGCTTTTAATTGCCGGTTCGGCTGTCGGTGCGGGTTTCTCAACACTTATTAAAAACCTCTTGCTTCGTCCGCGTCCAACCGGAACCTTTTTTGATATTGCACATCGCGGTTTTGCATATCCGAGCGGTCATGCTCTGATGGCCACAATATTTTATGGATTTTTAGGCTATGCACTTTTTCATAGTGTAAAAAATCGAAAACTAAAAGTAATTATCGCCTTGCTGACTGTACTGACAGTTTTTTGCATTGGCTATTCACGAGTATATCTCGGCGTTCACTGGGCTTCGGATGTTATCGGCGGCTGGCTTTTGGGTAGCATTATTCTCATCATTCTCATTCTGGTTTTTCGACATATTCATAAAAAGGTCAAAAGATAGATTGTTACCGTAGAGCTACTTTTTCGTAGTACAATTGACAGTATCAATAAGCTAATCAATTTTATTGTATGAATAATGAATTTACGTCGAGTAAAGTAGTTCGGGTTATAAGTATACTTTTTCTGGCTGTAGCCACCTTGTTTTTGCTGGCAAAAACAATAAATGCCTTCAATGGTGATGGCACTCCAGCCGAAGGTAAGCCGCATATTACCGTCAGCGGCCAAGGCGATTATTCAGCTAAGCCTGATATCGCCATTATCAGTTACAGTGTTATCGAGGAAGGCAAAACTCCAGCCATAGCTCAAGAGAAAGCCACCAAGAAATGGAATGCCGCCCTTGAGTATTTGAAGAGCGTTGGTGTAGCCGACAAGGATGTTAAAACTGTTGGATATAATTTAAATCCAAAGTATGACTATTCAGGAGCCAATCGAATTTGTTCACCTGGATATTGTCCACCATCTGGAACTCCTGTGCTCATCGGCTATGAAATTTACCAAACTGCAGAAGTGAAAATTCGCGACTTAACAAAAGCCGGTGATGTTTTGGTTGGTGTTGGCAGTCTTGGTGTTCAAAATATCTCCAGTCTCCAATTGACTTTCGACAATCCTGATATGGTTATGGCTGAAGCTCGCAAGCTGGCTATTGCTGAAGCAAAAGAAAAAGCTCAAATTCTTGCCAATGATTTAGGTGTCCGCCTTGTCCGCATTTCAAGTTTTGAAGAAAATGGCAGTAATCCCTACTTCTCAAAATTAGAAATGCAGGCCGGCCGCGCTACCGCAAATGATGCAGTAGCTCCAGCTCCAATGATTCCAACCGGGGAGAATAAGGTTATCTCAAACGTAACCATCACTTACGAGATTCGGTAACTATAAATTAAAACATCCCCCGCCTTTCAGGCACCCCCTTCAAAGGGGGATGTTTTTTTTATAATCTCCCTTTGAAGGGAGCACTGCGAAGCAGGAGGGATGTAATATGCTATACTTGAGCTACATTAAAAACTAATTCTATGAATAAACGATATTGGTTGAGAGGGGGGATTATAGGTGGAATCTTTTCAGCTGTAATTATTTTACTCGGATTTATTATGGATTCTCCTTATAATGAATTTCTTATTATATTAGGAAAACCTGGCGAAGTTATAGGTAAATTTATTGCAGATCTCTCAGGCACCTGTCTTACTCCTGCAGGAGGAACAGATTATTTGGGATGTGCCGGATTGTATCTCGCTGCATCTGTTATCGCGTATCTTGTATTCTATATACTAGTTGGGGTGGTTCTCGGCTGGCTCTATGGCAAAATAAGAAACCGCAACGCTAGTTGACAAAAATAGCAAAAAGAGTATTATATTAAAGATCGCCACCGGGCGGTTTTTAATTACAAGAATTTGTTATACTAAACCAATATGGGATTAGGCAACTACATTAAAGAGACTCGAGGGGAATTGAAGCACGTATCATGGCCGACACGAAGCCAAGCTCTGGCTTTCACGATCATTGTGGTCGTTATTTCAGTCGGTTTGTCACTCTTTTTGGGACTATTTGATTTCCTTTTCTCTCGAGGCCTACAATTCCTCATTACCCGGTTCTAATACTACTATGTCGAAACAAAAAATTGATGAAGGACGAAATTGGTACGTCATCCACACCTACGCTGGATATGAAAATGCTGTCGCTCGAAACTTGAAACAGCGTATCGAGTCTCTTGGCATGGAAAATAAAATCTTTAATGTCATTGTTCCAACTGAAAAGAAAATAAAAATCAAAGGCTCAAAGCGCGTTGAGGAAGAAGAAAAAATATATCCTGGATACATTTTGGTTGATATGATCGTGACCGACGACTCGTGGTATGTTGTCCGTAATACACCTCGAGTGACCGGTTTTGTTGGTTCTGGAGTCTATCCTGTGCCTATTGATAAGACCGAAGTGGACACACTCTTTAAGCGTATGAATGCTGATACCGTCAAGCACAATATTGACCTTGATATTGATGATCAAATTATGATTGTTGATGGACCATTCAAGGATTTGGAAGGCAAGGTTAATGAAGTAGATGAAGAGCGCGGCAAGGTCAAGGTCTTGGTCAACATGTTCGGTCGCGAGACACCAGTTGAATTAGACTTTTTGCAAATTAAAAAAATATAAATATATGGCTAAAAAAATCGTAAAACTTTTAAAAATGCAGATCCCTGGCGGTAAAGCCGTTCCAGGCCAGCAGCTTGGACCGGTACTCGGCGGCGCTGGCATTAACATTGGCGAATTCGTCAAGCGTTTTAATGAAGAAACAAAGACTCGAGTCGGAGAAACCGTGCCGACTATTGTTGAAGTCTACGACGACCGGACCTACAAGATGATTTACAAAACTGAACCGGCCTCAAGTCTCATCTTGAAAGCTATGGGCAAAGACAAGGGTTCAGGAAAACCTAATACTGCAAAGATTGGTACTATTACCAAAGCTCAAGTTAAACAAATTGCTGAAAAGAAAATGGTAGACCTTAATGCCAATACTATCGAGGCTGCTATGAAAATCATCGAAGGCTCAGCTCGCTCAATGGGAGTTGATGTAAAATAAACCTACCTCCTGCCGCGTCCTGCGTAGCTTTAGCGAAGTGGGAAGTACAAACAAAAAACTGCCTTTTGGCGGTTTTTTGTTGCAAAGAAATCTAGTTTTGATACTGTTGGGGCAGTACCAAACGAAGGGAGCAGAACATGCTGAGAATTATCGTCAGAACCGTCCAGTTCTTTCTGAGAATTTTGAAATCCGAGAAACTCGTCAGAGACAAATTTGAGGATGGTAGGCATAGCAAACCTGTCACTCGAATCGCCACAGACGCGGAGATACCGAATCTTCTTGATTGGAAAATTCTTGAAGAAGTGACCGAACTTCTCGCTTGCCTGCGAGCAGAGAAGTTGCAGGATGCGATCGGTGAGTTTGGTGATGTCTATGATGTCCTCGACATTCGACTTGAGCGTATCTTGTCTCATCTCGGCTTACATCGAGATGACTTCGAAAAAAGACGTAGAATGAAGAGCATTAAAAGAGGTGAATTCAATGAACGAATTGTCCTCATTACCTAGCTATCTCCGGCTGGGTTTTTATTTCTCCAATTCTAGAAATATATACGGCGGATCATTATCGAGATATTCTTCTCGAAAAATTTCTTTTGTGAACTCAGAATAGTCCGGGAAAAATATGTCAGCAGGTTTTTCACCATCAATAATGGTCAGGTATAGTTTGTCGGTGAAGGGAAGAGCCTGTTTATAAATCTCACCACCTCCCATAATAAATATTTCTTCTTTCTCTAGTTCTTTTGCTTTCGCTAAGGCTTCTTCAAGGGAAACAACTATAATACAGCCTTCGGCCTTATACTCAGGATTTCTAGTAATAATTATATTCGTTCTATTTGGCAAGGGCCGGCCAATTGATTCAAAGTTTTTTCGGCCAGAAATGATGACATGGCCAGATGTTAGAGCTTTAAAGCGCTTCAAGTCATCAGAAATCTTCCATAGAAGTTGATTATCTTTGCCTATACCTCGATCTTTTTTCTGGATACCGGCTATTATGCTTATTTTGGGTTTTTGCATTGGCTTGTTGACTCTATTAGTAGCTTCATTATACTTGGGGTATTATCAGACAGCAATTATATTATTATGTCTACTGCACGGATTAAGCATATCCTTACTCCAGGTTCGAGTATGAAGGAACGGTTTGTCTCTGATTATAAGGAATTAAAAGACATTGTTGAGCATCTCAAAAAAGTTGGGTATAAGATTGTTTTGACCCAAGGTGTCTATGATCTCATTCATGAAGGCCATGCTCTCTATCTTGAAGCGGCACGTTCGTATGGTGATGTTCTTATTGTTGGTGTAGATTCTGACCGGCTGACAAAATTACGAAAAGGCCCGGATCGTCCGATTGTTCCCCAGCAAGAAAGACTTAAAATGCTTGTACATCTGCGCCATGTAGATATGGTAACAATTCGAGATGTTGAAGAAGGCATGGGAGATTTAATCAAACTTGTTAAGCCTGATGTACTTGTTGTTTCGAAAAGCACCGGTGATTTTAGCGACAAACAACAGCAAGCATATAAGAAATACTGCGGCAAGATTGTTACATTACCACCTCAGGCCACAACCTCGACATCAGCCCGTATTCGTCTTCTGGCTATTGAAGGCGCTGAAAAACTTGCCCGCGAAATCTCGAAGCTCACTGAGGAATTTCTTGCTAAAATTCGTAAAGCCTAATGAATACTGTTATCGCATATATTCCCGCACTTCATCAGGGATATATTACTTTTTTTAAAAAATATCCCGGTACTCTCTATATACTGGGACATGATCTTATTCATGAGCAGCCACGTATGGATAGAGATATCAGAGCTCTTGACCCACAAGATATCAAACGTGCTATTGAAGTTCTGAATCTATTTACACGTGTTGAGATTTTGACGGTAAAGAATAGCGCATACCTTGTCAAAGCCCGAAATATTGTCATGCCGGATGAGGACTTGAGTCATCTCATTGCCAAAAAATATTTTAAAAATAAAAGAGTAAAGTTCGTTTCAACATTTCTGCGTTGGGATAGGCACACTGCTTTGAAGGATAGTACTAAACCTTCTTCCGATCGGATCATTTCAGAGAAAGTACTCGATAAAGAAATGATGGCAGAAGCGTATGAACAAGCAAAAAAAAGTTCCGATTGGTGGCGCAATATTGGGGCTCTTGTAACGAGGGATAATAAAATACTTTTGACTGGATTTAATCGGCCCTTACCCTCAGACCACGTCCACAATGTCTTCGGTGATCCACGCAGTAATTTTGACTATGGTGTGAGTTTTGAACTTTCAAAATTCCTTCATGCTGAGGCTAGTATTATTGCCCAGGCAGCAAAAAAAGGAATAAGTCTCGATGGTACAACACTCTATGTCACAACATTTCCGTGTCCAGTATGCGCCAAATCGGTAGCCGTTTCAGGAATTAAAAAAGTGTATTACTCGGAGGGTTATTCACTCCTTGATGCTGAGGATATCCTGAAAGGAGCTGGAATCGAAATCATTCAGGTAAAAATGAACTAACCGACCCGAACAATAACCGGCTCATAATCTTTCTCAAAAGGATTTGAGCAGACGAGTTGGCTGTGAAGGTGAGTGACTGTAGCTCCCGTATAACGGGTATCGCCAAAGCGCATAAAAAATGTTCCACCTGGAATATCAAATTCTTTCGTGGCCCAGACCACAAGCTCCATTAAATCTTTGTGTGCCTCAGGTGTCATCTCATCTATTCGGCTGATATGCTTTTTGTGAATGAGTAAAAAGTGCTGCTGAGTATTTTTATACGGATACATATTCCGAGTAATAAGCCAGGTAGCATTTTCCTTCAAGATTGGATTTTTATGATACTTAGTAAGCTGCTCCTGACAAAAAGGACAGACATTATCCTTTTGGATTTCTTTAATGACGTTTGTGTATGTATTACTTGCTCGAGCCTGAGTATTGTCTGGATTTACGTATGATTTTTCAGACATATGTGTTTATTATATTGGTGTAGGAATAATCATTTTAGGATGTGATTCATAATCGGTAAGAGTGAAATGTTCCGGTCGAAAAGCAAAGATATCATTGATGCTTGTGTCGAGGGTAACGGTAGGAAGCTTCATAGGCTTGCGTTTGAGAAGTTCTTCAACATGACTATATTGGCTTTCATACATATGGGCATCTGAAAAAGTGTAGACGATCTCTTTAAATGTATAGCCGACAAGATGGGCAATCATTAAACCGAAGGCAGCATACTGAATAATGTTGAAAGGTACTCCGACAGGGAAGTCGGCGCTTCGTTGAAAATGATGAATGATGATTTCTTTTGTTTCAGGAAAAGCCAGAACATGAATCCAACCATGACATGGGGCGACAACAACTTTCCGGGTCAGAGTTGAGTGTTGCAGAGTATACTGTGGAATCCATGGCGAAACAAAGTGTGTTCGTAAATAGGGTCGTTCTTTAATTTGTTTTACCAAATGTTCAATCTGATTGAAAGGTTTTCCTTCTTTGGTTGGAAATGTTGCCCAGGCTGCGCCATATGAACCATCACCAAGATCTCCTTCGGGCAATCCGAAAATATCGCATTTTTCTTTCGTGACCCATTTCTTCCACCATTTACATCCAAATTTTTCAAGATCAGCCAGTGTCCGAGCGCCGTTTAGAAATGCCACATGCTCGCCTAATGCTCCGCTAAAAAATGATCCGGAAAGATCACGTTCGGTAATAACAGGGAAACCATTTTCAATATTATATCGTAGCTGGACGCCAACAAGCATTTTAGCTTTCTCACCGTGAATAGGTTTAACTTCATGACCTTCTTCAAGAATCCGGCGGAGCACATCCTGATACTGACTGTCGGGTTTTCGCTTGGCGTATGGTTTGTACATGATGATGGCGGCTATAAGTAATAATCATATTATAGCTCTTTTATAAAAATAAAAAACTCTACTTCTTGTAGAGCTTGTCGATGAAACGCATGATCTGGCCGCGGTTTTTGGGCAAAACCAGGGTCTCAAAGACTGGACCGGTGTTATCCGGGAAAACTACCCATCCGATCGGGTGTCTGGAATGAACTGGACTGTAATAGCCATGGTAGCGCGGGTCGCCGAATTTGGTTACAAACGCTCCTCCTGGCATGCCGCTTTCCCGTTCGAGGTCTCTGAGGGTGTCGAAGAGTTCGATGGCAGCAGGCGGAAAATCTAACCTGAGATCCGCTCCATGTTTCAATTGGACTTCGAACTGCATTTTGACATGCGGTCGCGGATTATGGTCTTTGCGGACATACCAATATGCTCGGTCATGAAAGTCTTGGAAATCCGGCTTATGCACCAGACTGCCTTCAAGCATGGCCACCGCTTCCTCGGTCTGCATTTCATTTGGCTTGCCCAAGGTCACAAAGGCATGCTGGAGAAGATTGGGCCCCTGGGTCTGAAAGTGGAGGTGCCTCAAGGTACCGGCATTGTAGTCATGATCGCCGAATCTGAGCACGTGGGCTCCTCCAGGTATTTCATACTGCTTGACCATCTGCACTGCAAGCTGCATGAGCTCGATAGCTCCCTGGTTGGTCACATGGCTCAACTCCGTCCAGTGCAGTTTAGTCGCAAGCACCAAGTGCCAGGCATGTCCAGGGTATGGCCAGGCATTTTCAAAGATTCTGCAGGTATCGTTCTCCCCCAGATCAACAGGATTTATCTTCCTGTTGATGTTGCAGAACATGCAGGTGCCTTCGCCGACAGTTTGGGTCATTAGTGCCGCCTGTTCTGCCGTCCGCGAATTTTGCGGAGCTCCGAGGTCTGATGTCACGGGTTCTCCTTGCGCAAAGCGCGTTGAGGTCTGTCGCAGTTTTATATCATTTTTGGACTTATGTCAATCATGACTTTTCTTAAGGAGCTGATATTGTTGAGTAGGTTTTGAACGAGGTTTCAACAAAGGAGTGTGCTCTATGACTACCTTGCCTGCCACCGTCTCAGATCAGCAGTTTGCCAACCCTGGATCGAGTCCAGCCACGGAGACGAACCTTCCCTTGCTGGGTCTCGTCCAGATCGACCCAAGTCAGGAGGCTTGGCTCGTTGACCTCATGCATGCCAGTGGTACTGCTCCGGTCCTGTACATGACTCAGAGCAAGACACGGCCACAGCCCGCTGACGCTGAGTAGTCTACTCAGCGTTTTTTCTTGATTGTGATAGACTATCTAGGTATTAAATAATGCTCATATGAAAGATAAAGAAATAGAGAAATTAATCAGTTCAGAAAAGAAACGCCAGAAAGAAGTCATTAATCTTATTGCCTCTGAAAACTATGTTTCTGATGATGTGTTAAAGGCCTTGGGATCAGAGCTGACAAATAAATATGCCGAAGGATATCCGGGAAAACGCTACTATGGCGGGCAAAAATTTGTCGATAAAATTGAAGAGCTGGCTCAAAAAAGAGCCTTGAAACTCTTTAAACTTTCAGTAAAAAATTGGCATGTGAACGTCCAGCCTCTCTCAGGTTCACCAGCCAATGTCGCAGTGTATACTGCTCTTGTACAAAAGGAAGGAAAAATTATGGGTATGAGTTTAGATAACGGTGGACACTTAACTCATGGTCACAAAGTTTCCATTACCGGCAAATTTTGGGTATCAGTGCCATATGGTGTTCACCAAGAAACAGAAGTGCTCGATTTTGATCAGGTAAGAAAAATTGCTGAAGAGCATAAGCCAGCTATGATTGTAGCTGGGTTTACAGCGTATCCTCGCCGAATTGATTTTAAAAAATTTAGAGAGATTGCTGATGCTTGTGGGGCGCTGCTTATGGTTGATATGTCTCACTTTGCCGGGCTCGTGGCTGGCGGAGCATATCCAAGTCCATTTGAATATGCTGATGTTGTCACCACTACGGTTCATAAAACATTACGCGGCCCTCGCAGCGCTCTGATTTTTTCTCGTATCGATAACCGCGAACTCTACAAAAAAATTGATAAGGCAGTGTTTCCAGGCATGCAAGGCGGACCGCACTTAAATCAAATTGCCGCTGTTGCGGTGGCCCTTAAAGAAGCCAATACTCCAGCCTTTAAAAAATATGCGCGCCAAGTAGTCCGCAATGCCCAAGTTCTTTCCAATGAACTTCAAAAACTTGGTTGGCGGATTGTTTCCGGCGGTACCGACAGTCATTTGATATTGGTTGATACTTGGATGAATGGTTTAGGAGTTTCTGGTAAAGAAGCCAGCGACCTTTTAGAAAAGGCTGGTATCATTGTTAACAAAAACACTATTCCAGGAGAAACCCGCTCACCAATGGATCCATCCGGTATTCGCATTGGAACTCCAGCTGAAACAACTCGAGGAAAAAAAGAGAAAGATATGGTAAAAATTGCCGAAATGATTGATAAAGCTCTTAAGAAAAAAAGTAAGAAAAAATAATGCATTGATAAAAGAAGTTCTAACAACACTCATTAAAGACTCACTTAATGACCTCGGCATACCAAAGGATATGGCTGAGGTAATTCTCGATCATCCGGCTGACCTACAACATGGGGATTATTCAACAAATATTGCCATGAGCCTCTTCAAATCTCTTGGAGCGAGCTCCAAGAGTCCCTATGAGCTTGCCCAAAAAATTGCTGAAAAGATTCAAGCCGAAGCAAAAACAGGGCATCAGACATTTATTGAACGGGTAGAAGTTGTCCAACCAGGTTTTATTAATATTTATCTTTCAAAAGAATTTTTTGTTTCATCTCTAGCAGAAGTTTTAGAAAAAAAGTCCTGGTATGGTAAAAGTACAAAACGCTGGAATAAAAAGATGATAATTGAATATACTGATCCGAATGCCTTTAAGCAATTTCATATTGGTCATCTTATGTCTAATGCAATTGGTGAATCACTCTCTAGGATTTTGGAATTTCAAGATGTAAAAATGACCAGAGCCACCTACGGCAGCGACATTGGCCGAAACGTAGCTATGTGTATGTGGGGCATGATGAAGTTACAATCAGAGGCACCGAAGGAAGATAATCTTGATGAGCAAGTCGCTTTTATTGGTAAAGCCTATGTTCATGGTGCCGAAAGCTTTGAAAATGATGAAAAAGCCAAGCAAGAAATTCTCGATCTCAATATAAAGATTTATGATAAAAGTGACCCTAAAATCAATGAGCTATATGCTTGGGGTAGAGACGTCAGCATTAAACATTTCAATGAAATGTATGTGAAACTTGGTTCTCGTTTTGATTTTAATTTTTGGGAAAGCGAAATAGCCGAAGAGGGCAGACAAATTGTTGAAGCTGGTCTTCAACGCGGCATTTTTGAAAAGAGCGAAGGCGCAATTATTTTTAAGGGAGAATTATACGGTCTTCATAACCGGGTTTTTATTAATTCTCAAGGGTTACCGACCTATGAAGCTAAGGAATTAGGCTTAACTAAAAAGAAATTTGAAATTCATGATTTTGATGAGTCAATTGTTATCACAGCTAATGAGCAGAATGACTATTTTAAAGTAGTGCTGATGGCATTGAAATATATCTATCCAGAAATCGCTGATCGGACTAAGCACTTAAGCCATGGCATAATGCGTTTTGAATCAGGTAAAATGTCATCGAGAAAAGGTAATGTTATTACCGGCGAGTCACTACTTGCAGATATTGAGGAAATGATTCTTGAAAAAATGAAGGATAGAGATATGACTGAGTCAGATAAAAAAGATACGGCCTCAAAAATTTCTGTAGCAGCTCTCAAATATTCAATTTTACGCCAATCAATCGGCAAAGACATTATATTTGATCCAGAAAAGTCATTGTCGTTTGAGGGAGATTCCGGTCCATATCTGCAATATGCTTATATCAGAACTAAATCAATTTTAGCTAAAGCCAAAGAGCAGGGAATTAGCGCGAAAGTGGCAGACGCTACCGATGTTAAGCTGACTGAGCTTGAAAAAACACTCTACCGATTCCCGGAAATTATTGAGCGTGCATCAGAAGATTATGCTCCGCAATATATTGCCACCTATCTCATTGATCTAGCCGGAACATTTAATGCCTATTACGCAAAAAATAAAATTATAGATACCGAGGATACACATTCTCCTCATAGAGTAGCTCTGACAGAGGCTGTTGGCTGGATTTTAAAAAATGGTCTCTATCTTCTTGGCATTCAAGTTCCAGAGAAGATGTGATAGTATCTAGCCATCATGGCTCACGATAAAAAAACTGAGAAAAGCCTTATATCCCTTCGGGAAGAAGAGACGCTAAAATTTTGGCAGGAGAATAAAACATTTGAAAAATCCCTGGCTAAAGACTCGCCACAAGGAGACTTTGTCTTCTATGATGGCCCACCTTTTGCGACCGGTTCACCTCACTATGGCCACATTCTACCGGGAACGATTAAGGATGTTATTCCACGCTTTAAAACCATGCAGGGATATCACGTGCCTCGACGTTGGGGTTGGGATACTCATGGTCTACCGATAGAAAATCTCGTTGAAAAAGAATTAAAACTCAATTCGAAAAAAGATATTGAGGAATTTGGTATTGAAAAATTTACCGAAGCAGCTCGAGCGACAGTATTGCGCTACGAAGATGAATGGAAAAAGATAATTCCGCGCACCGGCCGTTGGGTGGACATGGATCATCCGTATATCACCATGGATCCGAGTTACACCGAATCAATTTGGTGGTCATTTAAGACTCTGTATGAAAAAGATCTTATCTCACGAGGATTTAAGGTGATGTATATTTGTCCACGGTGTGAGACGAGTCTTTCAAATTTTGAAGTGGCCCAGGGATATAAAGATATTACAGACATTTCTGTGTATGTAAAATTTGAATTGGTAGATGAGCCGGGTACGTCAATTCTCGTTTGGACAACGACGCCATGGACATTACCGGGAAATGTCGCTTTGGCAATTAATCCAGATACTACGTATGTAAAAATTGAAATCAAGGGTGAGAAATATATTTTGGCAAAAGAAAGGCTAGCTGTTATCAAAGAAGAGTTTACAGAACTTGAAGAATTTCCGGGGACTATTCTTGTTGGTATGTCATATAAACCGGTTTTTGAGTACTATCAAAAAGCCGAGCCTACAAATAAAGAGAATGGCTGGAAAATATATGCTGCAGATTTTGTCACTACCACAGATGGAACAGGTGTTGTCCATATTGCTCCGGCATTCGGCGAGGATGACTATCAGTTGTCACTCAAGAAGAAGCTTCCTTTTATTCAGCATGTTGGTATTGACGGCCGATTTAAGAAAGAAGTCACTGATTTTGCAGGGGAGCACGTTAAACCAAAAGATGACCCTTCGACTAGCTCAGGGCAAGGCCATCAAAAGACTGATATAGAAATCATTAAATATTTGGCGAAACAGGGAACGCTGTTTGCAAAAGAGAAAATTGTCCACTCATATCCTCATTGCTGGCGATGTGATACACCGCTTCTCAATTTCGCAACAAGTTCATGGTTTGTTAAAGTCACTGAACTTAAAGATAAACTTCTGGAAGAAAATAAAAAAGTTCAATGGATTCCGCAAGAGATTGGTGAGAACCGCTTTGGTAAATGGCTTGAAGGAGCTCGAGACTGGGCAATTTCCAGATCGCGTTACTGGGGTGCGCCCATTCCTGTTTGGATTTGCAAAGAATGTGAACGAATGCATATTGTTGGTTCAATTGCTGAGCTTACTGCATTAGGAGGCACCACTCCTAAAAATAAAACAGGTGAACTGGATCTTCATCGTCCCTACATAGACGAAGTGACCTTGAGGTGTACGTGTGGAGGCGAAATGAAAAGAGTTCTTGATGTATTTGATACCTGGTATGAATCTGGTTCAATGCCGTACGCGAGCAAAGCAAAATTTCCAGCTGATTTTATTGCCGAAGGACTTGATCAAACACGAGGCTGGTTTTATTCACTTCTGGTACTTTCTACTGGGCTATTCGGTCAGTCTCCTTATAACCGTGTTGTGGTGAACGGCCTACTTTTAGCTGAAGATGGTCGGAAAATGTCTAAGCGTCTCCAGAATTATCCTGAAATGCAGTACGTCTTTGACACCTATGGTGCTGATGCACTCCGATATTTCCTAATGTCATCACCTGCAGTTCATGCGGGAGAGTTTTCATTTTCAGAAAAGGGTCTTGATGAAGTCGTCAAAAAACTCATCATGCGTCTTAATAATGTCTATACATTCTATGAAACATATAGAAAGGAAGAAAAAGCTTTTGATTTTTCGAAACTCACTAATGTTTTAGATTTATGGATTTTAGCTCGGTTGACTGAGGTTATAGAAAAAGTTACAGCCTCACTAGAAAAATATGAACTTGATCGAGCAGCCTGGCCATTCATGGATTTCATTGATGATTTGTCTACATGGTATCTTCGCCGATCACGAGACAGGTTTAAAGGTGAAAATGAACAAGACAAGCAAGCCGCGCTTCATACAACCAAATTTGTACTGTTTGAACTTTCAAAACTAATAGCCCCATTCATGCCATTTTTGGCTGAGGATATATATCAAAAAGTAAAACCATCTGAGAGCAAAGAAAGTGTTCACCTTGAGGACTGGCCAGATTTTGTTTTGAAAAACGAAGTATTGCTAAAGGATATGGCTGAAGTCAGAAAAAGTGTATCATTGGCCCTTGAGGCTCGAGCCAAGATAAATCAAAAAATCCGTCAGCCTCTGCAGATCTTGAAAATAAAGTCCGAAACATTAAAGGGCAAGTCAGGATTACTTGATCTTATTAAGGACGAAGTTAATGTAAAAGAAGTTTTAATTGAGACAACAATTGCTGGAGATGTTGAACTTGATGCCACAATTACTCCAGAACTGAAACGCGAAGGCCAAGCTCGGGAACTTATCCGCAGTATTCAGGAATTACGAAAGAAAGAAAAGCTTAATCCACATGATGTGGTAACACTTATTGTTGAAACTACGGATGAAGTGAAAGAATTAGTTGAGAAATTCAAAACAGAGATAATGAAAACAGCCCAGCTTAAGGATATACTATTCGAAAAAACTAACGGAGAAAAAATCCATATAGATGAACTATGGCTCACCATGTCTATAACACAGAAGGATTCATAGTCGAAAGTGCGCCGAGAGGTGAAGCTAATAAAATGTATCTGATATTTACCGAAGAGCTCGGTATGGTTCGGGCCACGGCTCAAGGTGTGCGGTTTCTAAAATCAAAATTACGTTTTGCTTTGCAGGATATGTCCTATGCGCGGGTGTCATTGGTTCGAGGAAAAGACATGTGGCGGGTAACTAATGCTCGAGCTGAGTGGAATGTATATAAACAATATAAAGATAATAAAGATGTTTTATTTGCTCTAGCTCAAATTTTTGCCCTACTGCGGCGTCTTATACCCGGAGAAGAAAAAAATGAGGCACTTTTTCGCTATCTCTATGATGCCTGCATGTTCCTGGAGAGTAAGGAACTTCTGCCAGAAGAAGTTAAATCATACGAGCGAATTGTTGTTTTAAATATTTTGCACTATCTTGGCTATGGTGTGTCGACTCAGGAATTGGCGGTTTTCATTGATGTTCCCTTATCAACTGAATTACTTGAAAAAATGATTAAAGAAAAGACAAAAGCTTTGCAAGAAATTAACAGGTCTCTCAAGGAAACCCAATTATAAGCCATGGTATAATATATTCCTGTGAATCCTGAAGAAAATAGCGAAAATAACATAGATAAGCTTGCCCAGGATCTCTATGCCCGTGATTATAAAAATGAGGTCTCGCCACGTTTGGAGCTTTCTCAAGATGCACCGGCGGTTGAAAGACAGTGGAAGCATGAGCCATTGCCGGAAATTCCAAAGCAAGAACAAAAGACTGGCAGCATCTCACTCTTTAAGAGAATTTTTATAGTTTCGGTCATATTTTTTCTTGCTTCAGCCGCTATAGCCCTCATCGTTTTTTATGGCGGATTCAACATCATTTCAACCAATAAGGTAGAAATGGATTTTGTCGGGCCTGTTTCGATTGCCGCAGGTGAAGAATTGGGTTTTGAGGTTGTTGTTAAAAATCAAAATACAACACCGCTGCTCAATGCCGAATTATTTATTGATTACCCAAATGGTACAAAAGAGGCCGTCGATCTTTCGCGAGATTTAAATCACAGCAAAGAAACTATCGGTACAATTTTGCCACGTACAAGTGCGACCCGCACAATCCGTTCGGTTCTGTTTGGAAAAACTCAAGATATTAAGGATATAAAAGTAACACTCCAGTACGAATTGCAGTCATCGAACGGAATCTTTAAGAAAGAGAAAGCATATCAAGTTGCCATTGCCTCAACACCACTGACACTTACCATTGAACACCAACCAGAAATTGGTTCGGGTCAGGAAATAACATTCAAAGTTGATGTTACTTCAAATTCATCGGTGTCGCTGAAAAATCTTTTGTTGGTAGCTGAGTATCCTTTTGGTTTTGAATTCTTGAGAGGTGATCCGGCACCAACACTTGATACCACAGTCTGGCGTATTCTGGTATTACAACCGGGCGAGAAAAAAACCTTTACCTTTATAGGAAAGGCAGAAGGTGAAGAAGGGGATGAACGATTTTTCCGCTTTAATGTTGGAGCCGGAAATGATGTCAACGAAAAACAAATTGACATAGTATATCTGACAGCAGCAGAATCCATCATTATCCGACGTCCTCCTATTGCCTTATCTACAACTATTAATGAATACGAAGACAGAGAGGTTATTGTTGAGCCGGGAAAACTTATTCAAACCCGACTGGAACTGGCGAATAATATGACGTCTCAACTTGTTGATACAAAAGTGAATATTGTTCTTGGCGGTCAGGCTTTAGATCCAACGAGCCCTGATGTAGGTACCGCACTTTATCGTCTGCCGACCCGGACTATTTCTCTGGATAAAACAAATCTTAGCCGTTTGGCCCGTTTAGGTCCGGGAGATACAATCGATTTTTCATTCAGCATGGCTTCACTGCCACCCGAAACGTTGACTGCCATTAGAAACGGTACAATTACCATTTCTGTCGAGGCAGTTGGTACCTCTGTTGATACCGGCCAAACTATAAGATCAACAATGTCCCGTCTTATAAAAGTTCAGCCTCAAGTTTCTCTCAGTTCTCGCTTAGTTTATTCAATTGGTCCATTTAAAAATACCGGAGTGGTGCCGCCAAAAGCTGAGACGGTCACTACCTATACTGTGATGTGGGCGATTAACCAGTCATCAAATGCAATTACTAATGGTGAAGTTCGGGCTATTTTGCCAAGTTATGTAGAATGGCTTGGGGCAACAAGTCCGGCTGCTGAGAACATTACTTGGAATCCTGATCGAAATGAGGTAGTCTGGCGAGTAGGTGATATCCCAGCTGGAACAGTTGGCAGAGTAGCCAAAGAAGTAGCTTTTCAGATTGCGTTTAAGCCAAGCTTTAGTCAAATTCGAACTCAGCCCGCAGTTGTTCAAAACATTACATATCGAGCTACAGATACCTTTACCAAAAAAGTTATTACAATCAGCGTCTTGCCTCTAAGCACACTTTTGCCAGCTGATCCTAAATATCAAACACTCGACGGATTAGTCCGGCCGTAACACTATAGACATTCATGACCGATCACACCGAAAATACTATGGAAAAAATCATCTCGCTGGCTAAGCGACGTGGTTTTATCTACCAAGGCTCAGAAATTTATGGCGGCTTGGCCGGAACGTGGGATTATGGACCGCTCGGTGTTACGTTGAAAAATAATATTAAAAATTTGTGGTGGAAAATGTTTGTTGAAGATAGGGAAGATATGTATGGTCTCGATGCTGCCCTTCTCATGAATCAAAATGTTTGGAAAGCCTCAGGACACGTGGCTGGTTTTTCTGATCCACTTGTTGAAGATACAAAAAATCAAAAACGGTATCGAGCAGATCATGTTTTGGAAGAAAATAGTGTTGACCCGAAGGGTATGACGGTTCTCCAAATGAACGAAATCATCAAGGAGAAAGGTATTAAGAGTCCAGATGGTAATCCTTTAGGCGAAGTCAGACAATTCAATATGATGTTAAAAACTCATATTGGCCCAACTGAGGATGAGAATAGTGTGACATATCTACGCCCTGAAACAGCCGGAGGTATTTTTGTTAATTTCAAAAATGTTGTAGATTCGTTTCATCCCAAACTGCCGTTTGGTATTGCTCAAATTGGCAAGGCTTTTCGAAATGAAATATCTCCTGGTAATTTTATATTTAGACTACGGGAATTAGAGCAAATGGAAATTGAATATTTCATTCGACCCGAACAATGGCAAGATTCATTTGAGCATTGGAAACAACAAATGAATAAGTGGATTGAAGCTATTGGACTTACAAAAAATAAAGTTCACGAAGTCGAGATATCCGACAAAGATCGGGCCCATTATTCAAAAAGAACAATAGATTTTGAATTTGAATATCCTTTTGGTCAAAAAGAATTGTATGGATTGGCGTACAGAACTGACTATGATTTAACAAAACACACTGAGGCAAGCAATGTGGATTTAACGTATTATGACGAAGATACAAAAGAAAGATTTACTCCTCATGTTATTGAGCCATCAATGGGAGTAGATCGAACAATTCTAGCTGTTTTATTGAGTGCTTATACTGAAGATGAACTCGGCGGCGAGACACGAGCATATTTAAAATTGTCTCCAGCAGTTGCACCTGTGAAAGTTGCCGTCTTTCCATTACTTAAAAACAAACCTCAGCTTGTTGAGAAGGCTCGAGAAGTATACATGAATCTCCGAAAGAATATGTCAGGCGTGGTTTTCGATGACAATGGCAATATCGGCAAGCGTTACCGCCGTCAGGATGAAATTGGCACGCCGTGGTGTATCACCATTGATTTCGATACCCTTGAAGACAATACCGTCACCGTCCGCGACCGCGACAGTGGCGAGCAGAAGCGAGTAAAAATCGAAGAATTGACTTTTAATTTCTAGAGAGCATCATAAACTCAGGAAGAGAAAGGAGGAGCACGTGCTGAAAATCATCATTGAGGCAGGTAAAGCAGCTTGGCTCGTGTTTGAAATCCTGTGCGTGGCGATTCTTGCTATACTTGTAGTAATGGTTGTCACCCTGAACTAACGGCCCATAGCCGTTTTTTATTTTAATATTTCATGCTAGACTCGATTAGCTTTGTACATCGTAATGTCAGCCAGAGAGAAAGGAGCCCACATGAAAGAAGCACTTAGACGCAGGCTCCAAGAATATGGAGCACTGCGGTACGATCTGGAGAGTAAACTTCTTGGTCCTGATGGTGACAGTTGGAAACAGGAACTTGAAAAGTTCTTGCGTGGAGAACTTTGTTGGCCACATGGTCTCACTCCACACCCTTGCTCCCGCAACAAGCCTTCGTTGTTTTACAAAGACGTCGTGATGATTTCTGTTCCGGCTACTGATGGTTTGGTGGTCCGGGACAGATTTCCGGCTGATGTACATGACCATAAATACCGCAGAATCGAACTTGTATCGAACCAATTTGCCGATTGGTTCATGGACAAAGTCGAAGAGCCTAAGCCAGAACGGCAGATCTATCTTCGAGTTTTGTTCAGGCGAGCAGTAGATGCGCCGATTATCAAAGAACTTGGAGAAAAGGCAGAACTAACATTGACTGATGTTCTGTATCTCATTGATGCTCAGAAAGATGGCCGGGATGGTATGTTGCAGAACAATGAATATGCCAACGTCTTCTATATCAGGGATGTTACGGGCATTCTGCGTTCTGTATTTATCCATTGTGCAGGAGAAAAGCACTGGAGAATGGGTGCACGTCCTATTGATGATCCATGGCCCTGGTGCCAAACTGACCGCGTGTTCTCTTCGAGACCCTCCTGAGGATGTGGGTCTTTTTTGTTGACTGATATCGAACTCTCCTATATTGTTTTCAAAGATCACGGAAAGGAGACCTGTGTTGATACTGCCGGTTCTTACAATTCCTTTTGATCCCAAAGCACCGTTTTCAAACCATGAGCTGCGTAGGTCATGGGGTTCTGTTACTGTTCAAGAAGATCAGGGCTACTCAGCAGGTTTGTACCTCATCTGGATGGAACCGGTACTTGTCCCATCTGATTACGGAGATCCAGAGAAGAGAAAACGGCCGAAATTCATTCCCATGGCTGAGATCAAAAGGCGAGTCGATCAATCGGATGCTTTGACATTCGCCTTTGCCAACATGCTGTTCAGGAACACCGAGTATCTCGAGTGCCTTGATCCACGGCGAGAAAACCTTCTCATTTTCCCGAAGACAAGAGTTATCGATCAATACGGCAATCGGGACTATGCTCCATTCGTGTGCCTGAATTCTGTCACTCGTGTCTGGAGTTTGTACTTTCATCACATCCAGCACCTCAATACGCCCTTAGCCCACTTCGTCTGCGGAATCAATCTCTCGTGCCTCACGTGAGATTTTTTTATTTACCCCTTTATGTTAGACTCGGTTGAATGAAATACAAAAAGAAAATATTGCTGAATGGCTTGCGTGTGGTGACGATTCATATGGCCGATACACCGACGGTCACCGTACTTGTCATGGTTGAGGCTGGTTCGGAATATGAGACCAAAGAGAAAAATGGCATCTCCCACTTTTTGGAGCATATGTGTTTTAAGGGCACAGAAAAAAGACCGACAGCGCTCGCTATTACAAAAGAACTTGATGCTATTGGCGCTCATTATAATGCTTTCACATCCGAAGAATACACCGGTTACTATGCAAAATCTGCGCCGAAGCATCTTGAAACTATTTTCGATGTCATTTCTGACCTCTATTTAAATCAAACATTTCCAGTTCAAGAAATTGAAAAAGAAAAAGGCGTGATTGTCGAAGAAATAAATATGTATAAAGATCTGCCGCATCGTCATGTCCAAGAATTATTTACGACACTTCTTTATGGCAATCAGCCGGCCGGTTGGAGTATTACCGGCACTCGCGAAACTGTGCTTGCCATGAAGCGCGATGATTTTATTAACTACCGAAAGAAGTTTTATACTCCGGCAGCAACCACAGTTATTGTGGCCGGTAACTTTGATGAGAAGAAAATAAATAAGCAGATTCAGATTACCTTTGGATCGCTCCAAAAAAATAAAAAAGAGAAGAAGCCAAAAGTTATAGAGAAGCAAAATGGTCCGCAGATTGTTGTTGAGAACAGAACGACTGATCAATCGCATCTCGTGCTTGGTGTGCGGGGCTTTCATCTCACTCATCCACAAACGCCAATCATGCGTGTTTTAAATGCCGTTCTTGGAGCAGGCATGAGCTCACGTCTTTTCCAGAAACTTCGCGAGGAAATGGGAGTAGGTTATTATGTGCGTTCCTCACATGATGCATATGTTGATCATGGTATTTTTTCTGTTTCAGTAGGTTCCGATGTTAAACGAGTAGAAGAAGTTATAAAAGCTGTTATTGAAGAACTAAATCGCTTGAAAAAGGAATTAGTGCCAGCCGATGAACTCAAGAAAACTAAGGATCACTTAACAGGAACGCTCGCTCTTGGTCTTGAGTCCTCAGATTCCATTGCCGAGTTTTATGGATATCAAGAATCTCTGCGCCACGAAATTAAAACTCCAAAAGATATTGTCCAAGAAATTCAATCTATTACTGCCGAGCAAATCAGAAATATTGCCCAGAAAATATTTATTGATAAAAATCTGAATTTAGCCATAGTTGGGCCGGTTCAGAATCAGGGAAAAATTAAAGAAATTTTGAAATTCTAGCTTTTAAATTAGCTCTGCCAGTGCTACTATACTCCCATGGATCGCCAACGCGTCATTGTCTCCATAAGCACCAGTACTATTCTCAAGATTTTTGCTTTGGTAGCTTTAGGCTTCCTGCTTTTTGTTTTACGTGATGTTGTCCTTATTCTTCTGACAGCTGTCGTATTTGCTTCAGCTATTGAGCCCGGAACACTTTGGTTCATACGACGTGGTGTGCCGCGCATTATTGGTGTAACCCTTATTTATCTCCTGAGCGCTATTCTTATTGCCGGGCTATTTTACTTTTTATTGCCGCCATTTCTAAGTGACCTTGGAGGTTTCATTAAGGCTTTGCCACAGTACATTACTGCTTTGAACCTCAAGGCGCCGGTGGCCGTCCAGGGCCTTTCAACCAGCACTTCATTCGGCCAGACGGTGGAAAATATTATTACCACATTATCCAATGCATCGGGAAGTATTTTAGCAACACTCACGACAGTTTTCGGTGGAGCGACAAGTTTTGTACTCATCATTGTACTTTCATTTTATTTAGCTGTTCAAGATCACGGGATTGAAGATTTTTTGAAATTAGTGGCGCCGCTTAAGCACGAACATTATGTTATTGATCTGTGGCGTAGAACTCAGCGTAAAATTGGGCGATGGATGCAGGGACAATTACTCTTGGCAATTATCGTCGGTCTTCTCGTTTTTGTCGGCCTTGCATTACTTGGTGTACATCATGCTTTCTCATTAGCTCTCATTGCTTTGGTCTTTGAGATTATTCCAATATTTGGACCAATTTTGAGTGCTGTGCCCGGTATTGCTACAGCTTTCATTCAGGGAGGTTTTACATTTGCGCTTATTGTCGGATTGATGTATTTAGTAGTCCAGCAGATTGAAAGTCATGTTATTTATCCCATTGTCGTCAAAAAAGTAGTTAATGTGCATCCACTGGTGGTTATTATTGCCTTTTTAGTTGGCGCAAAACTCGGTGGTTTTTTGGGTATTCTTTTGTCAGTGCCGCTGGCTACAGCTTTAACCGAGTTTATGAATGATGTCGCTCGTGATAGAGTAGCTGCACGAGCACGTATGAACGACAATGGCTAAAACATTTTATATTACAACTACACTTCCGTATGTGAATGCCGATCCGCATGTTGGTTTTGCTATGGAAATTATCCGGGCCGATAGTATCGCGCGGTACAAAAAACTTCAGGGCTTTGATGTGTTCTTTAACACAGGTACGGATGAACATGGGCTTAAGATTTATCAAAAAGCCGAAGAGGTAGGAATGGATACCAAGGCTTTTGTTGATCAGTATGCTGCTCGATTTAAAGATCTTCTGCCGGCTCTGCATATTTCTGGAAACGCCCATTTTATTCGTACCACTGACGAGCACCACAAAAAAGCTGCTCAAGAATTCTGGCGAAGATGCAAGGCTAATGGTGATATTGAAAAGAAGCAGTATAAAATTAAATATTGTGTTGGCTGTGAGCTTGAAAAAACAGAATCAGAGTTAGTGGATGGTAAATGTCCCCTGCATCCAAATCTCAAGCTTGAAATCCGTGAAGAAGAAAATTACTTCTTCAGATTTTCAAAATATCAGCAAAAACTTTTGGATTTTTACAAAAAATACTCAGATTTTGTTATTCCAGATTTCAGATTCAATGAAATAAAAGCTTTTGTTGAAAGGGGACTCGAGGATTTTAGTATTTCTCGTTTAAAAACAAAAATGCCTTGGGGTGTGGCTGTGCCTGATGATCCAAATCATGTAATGTATGTCTGGTTTGATGCTTTGGTAAATTACATCTCAACCCTTGGCTGGTCTGAAGATGAGACAAATTTTAAAAAATATTGGCAAGAGGGGACTCCAACACAATATTGCGGCAAGGATAATCTCCGTCAGCAGTCAGCTATGTGGCAAGCCATGCTTATGTCTGCAGGACTTCCAAATTCCCGTCATATTATCATCAATGGCTTTATTACTTCAGGTGGCCAGAAAATGTCAAAAAGTATCGGTAATGTTATTAATCCATTCGATCTTGTTACCGAATATAGTGCAGATGCGTTGCGTTACTACGTTTTGCGCGAGTTAAGTCCATTCGAAGATAGTGATATGACACCTGAAAGTTTCAAGAATGCCTATAATGCAAATCTTGCTAATGGCTTAGGCAACTTAGTGTCGCGCATTATGAAAATGGCTGAGACGCATTTGCCAGAACCTATAGATACGAAGAGCAAAGATATGCCTTTGGCTAATGAGTATGTTGAAGCATTAGAGACATTCAATATAAAAAATGCCATGGATATTATCTGGGGACTCATTACTGCTCTTGATCAATCTATTCAAACCAACAAACCCTTCTCATTAGTAAAAACCGATCCAGAAAAAGGCAAAGCTTTAATAAAAGATCTTGTATTCGAGTTGGCCATCATCGCCAAGCATTTAATTCCGGTGCTTCCAGAAACCGCCAAAACCATTCAGAGTCTCATTGCTGAAAACAAATCCCCTGTCCAGCCATTGTTTTTAAGAAAAGATTGACATCCCTCCTGCTTCGCAGTGCTCCCTTCAAAGGGAGATTAATTAAATCCCCCTTCGAAGGGGGTGCCTGAAAGGCAGGGGATGTTATACTTAAAATCAACTAAAAAGATTATATGAACAGGAAATATTGGCTTAGAGGAGGAATAATCGGATCTTTATTTGGATTTGGCATGGCTTTTTTAATGACAACAGGGCTATTTATATATGTCATGGAATTCATACCGTATACTGCAGTATCTGATTATATTATTCTAATAGTGATGACTTACGCCTATCTTCCTGTAACAATAATTTTATGGAATATAAAAAGTCCATCCGCATTTTTGTTTATAACGATGATTGTATTGTATAACGTTTTGTTATCTTTTTTGATTGGTTCAGTAATAGGCTGGATTTACGGTAAATTCAAAAAGCAAAATGCAGTTTGAATACTTCGACATACACTCCCATCTAAACTTCTTGAAATTTGATGAGGATCGGGACGAGGTTATTCAGGCTATGAAAGAGAGTAAGATTGGCACTATTACGGTTGGCACTGATTTAAAAAATTCCAAAGAAGCGGTTGATTTGGCTAATAAGCATGAAAATTTGTTTACCACTATTGGATTGCATCCAAATGACAATCATGAGGAAGAGTTTGTTGCAGAAGAATATGAAAAGTTAGTTCAAAATAAAAAAGTTGTAGCAATAGGTGAGTGTGGTTTAGATTATGCCAGATTAGAAAATCCTGAAGCCGAGAAGAAAAGACAAAAAGGAATATTTGATCAGCAGATAGAATTTGCCGTAAAGCATGATAAGCCACTTATGATTCACTGCAGAGATGCCTATGATGATTGCTTGGCAATTTTAAAATCGAAACAGCAAATCTATGGCCAAAAAGTCAGGGGAAACTTCCATTTTTTTACATCGCCAGTGGAAATTGCCAAACAGTGTCTGGAGATAGGTTTTACGGTTTCTTTTACCGGGCCTATCACTTTTGTGTCCGAGTATGCTGAGGTGGTGAAGTATGTTCCACTCGAAAAAATGATGGCTGAGACGGATGCACCTTTTGCTGCTCCAATGCCTTACCGTGGCCAGCGCAATAGCCCCCTCTATGTCCAGCATATCGTAAAAAGGATGGCAGAAATCAAGGATTTGAGCCTTGAAACGGTCAAAAAACAGCTCATTTTAAATACTTTTGATCTTTTCTTGAACAAGGCTTCATAGCCCTTGTCTTAGGCTTAAGTATGTGATAATCTAGTGTATCTATGGAAAAAACAGAAGTACAGAATGATTCAAAAATGAAGATTTACGAGCTCGGCTACCTGCTCGTATCAACCATTGCCGAGGAGAATGTTGCTGCGGAAGTTGGAATTATTAAGGCCCTCCTTGAGAAACATGGCGCTGAATTTATCAGTGAAGACTTTCCGAAGATTCGACCACTGGCGTTTACGATGCTCAAATCTATAGGCAGCCAGCGTAACCGCCACGACAAAGGCTACTTCGGCTGGATTAAGTTTGAAACAGCGACAAGTGCTATGCCTTTAATCAAGGCCGAGCTTGCAAAGAATGACCATATCCTCCGTTCTTTGATTATCGAAACAGTCCGAGAAAATACTATGGTCACTCAAAAGATGATTTTCAAGCCTTCAGCTGATGCGCCGGTAAAGAAAGAAGGAGATGTAGAAGGTGAAGTTAAGGCGCCTATCTCAGAAGAAGAGCTTGATAAAACTATTGAGAATCTAGTTGTCTAATATATGTATCTAAACAAAGCAATTGTATACGGTAATTTGACCCGAGACCCGGAGTTGAAATCATTGCCTTCAGGTATGCAGGTTGCTAGTTTCTCTGTTGCCACCAATCGTGTCTGGAAAGATAAAAATGGAGCAAAGCAGGAGTCAGCTGATTTCCATAACATTGTTGTGTTTGGCCGACAGGCAGAAACTGCTTCTCAGTATCTGAAGAAGGGTTCGTCTGTATTAGCAGAAGGCCGAATGCAGACTCGCTCATGGGATGGACAAGACGGTCAGAAAAAATACCGTACCGAAATTGTGGCTGACCGTATCCAGTTTGGTCCACGAAGCGGCGGCGCTGGTGGAGGATACTCAGGCCCTTCGAGCCAGCCTTCGCAAAATGCTTCGGCGGCCAAAGCAGGTAATGGTAAGGTTGACAAAAATGAGGGACTTGATACCATCGAATATCCAGCCGAGGAAATCAATCCAGAAGATATTCCGTTTTAAGTAAAAACAACCATGACAAACAAACAGTGCTACTTTTCACAAAATAATATTAAACACATAGACTACAAGGATGTTGAAATCTTGAAGAAGTTTTTGAATCCTCACGCTCGATTGATGTCAGGCGAAAAAACCGGTGTCAGCTCAAAAAACCAACGCA
>JAIFWI010000009.1 GCA_019661945.1 Candidatus Parcubacteria bacterium
AATGAACGTAAGAGTATCTATCTTAAGGGCTGTTTTTAAGGTTTTGTTCACGGATTTAAGAGTTTAAGAGAGCTACTTTACACCAAATACTGCCAAGCGAAACCATCTTTAATTCCAGTAATGACTACATCATACAAGATATCTAAAATATTGTCGAGTCGGGACCATGGGTTATTTGACATTCTATACATATTTGTGATATAGTTAACTACAGAAATCCTCTTAGACAGAGGTCGTGCGGGAATTTCCCCGTAGCGTACTCCATAGACTGGAGATCCAATGTTTCGTCGCAAAATGCAGTTGAGCGAGGTCACCTGTCTTGCCCTAGAAGGTCTCAGGCAGGCACTCGAGGTGGAGTTTGGTTCGAGGGTCGAGTTCATGCAGCTCGACATTGATCCCTTTTTCACGAATGTGGGGGCACCAATCCCGAAGAGCAAGGTTTCGATCAGCGGTCTGTGTCACTACTCGCTCGATGAGAAGATGAGTGCTCACGTTATTCGGGCGAACGTAACTCTGACCAAGTTCTCGCCGGAACTTTGGCTGCCTCGTGAGGCGACCATTCAGTTCGACCACGCCTGGTACAGCGCTCGCTGGGAACTGCGAGGGGCAAGGTTGATTGTACTCGTTGCCCCGTCCGACACACACAGGGAGTACTTCCGGGTGGGCAGTGGCTATGGTCCTGCCGAACGGTGGGATGAGCCTGTCGATCAGCGACGCGATCAGCCCATCCTCTCATGAGTTCATACCGTAGCCCAACACGTAACGTGGGAACCCCGACCAACTGGCCGGGGTTCTTCTTTGCTTATTTTTTAGGAATTGAGTTCCTGAATTAAAATATTAATAAAAAAAGAACCGTCAATTCAATGCAACGGTTCCGATATGATCCGTACTATCTTTCAGGTTCCCCTTGTGCTTGCCAATCAGCGAAGCTCAAGGGTGCTTCGAAGCCCGGAGGAGGTTGGCCATCCCAGTCTGCTGACGGCTCAAAACTTGGTGGAACCTCCACATATTGAAGGTCATCAATTTTGCTGTGGCCGGGAACTGGCAAAAATTTTCGTGCACCGCCTCCTGCCTTGTGGTATGTATACCAGAGGTAGCGTACTGAAGGGCATTTGTTATTGATGCAGTGTCTCTGTTTTCCGCCACCTTCAATGGTTGTTTGATGCAATTGCTGTCCACAATGCCGGCAGTTTGTTTCAGGCATGATGAATCTCCTTGTCTAAGGTTCACAACATGAAAACTCCCCACTTATCATAATAACTATGGGTATACTGTCAATGTTACTGAAAAAGCTAGAAGCTTATATCACTTTATCAATTATCCCGTATTTCTTGGCCTCAGGAGCATCCATGAAATAGTCGCGGTCGACGTCCTGTTCAATACGAGCGATAGTCTGTCCAGTGTTTTCTGACAGAATTTTGTTAAGCTTTTCTCGAGTTTTAATAATCTGCTTAGCCGTAATTTCAATATCTGCGGCTCGGCCTTCTGCGCCGCCCCATGGCTGGTGAATCATGATTTCAGCATTAGGCAAAGCAAAACGCTTGCCTTTTTTGCCGGCTGAGAGTAAAAGGGCGCCAGCTGAAGCGGCAATGCCGACACAAACGGTCGAAACATCAGGCTTAATGTGATTCATGGTATCAAGCATAGCCAAAGCGGACGTGACTGAGCCTCCTGGGGAATTGATGTAGAGGGAAATGTCCTTGGTGGAGTCTTCGGATTGCAGGAAGAGAAGCTGAGCGACAATAATATTGGCCACATGATCGTCAATCGGCCCGCCGAGGAAGACGATGCGTTCTTTGAGGAGCCTAGAATAAATATCATAGGCCCGCTCGCCGAAACTGGTCTTTTCTATGACTGTTGGAATTAAAATACTCATAAAATATATAATGAATTACTTATATGTATTGGGTTAGTATAGAGGAATGCCAGAAAAAGTCAAAACACCCCGCCCTTTGGGCACCCCTCTTTAGATAAAGAGGGGAAAGGGGTGTTGTGATATAGTGCTGGGATGCGACTTCATAGATTCTTCATAGAAGAGCAATTGCGCAATAAGAGGGAGATTACCATTTTCGATGAGGAGGTTATTCATCAGTGGAAGGATGTTTTTCGACTTCGAACGGGAAATCAGCTCATATTGCTTGATAATTCAGGCTTTGAATACATTGCTGAAGTAGTTTTGCTGGCTAAAGGCAAAGCAGAATTGAAAATCATTGATAGCTCGGCCAATACCAATGATCCGAAGAGGGAAGTCTGGCTTTTTGCTTCATTAATCAAAAAAGATAACTTTGAATGGATTTTAGAGAAGGGAACCGAGCTTGGGGTGTCTCATTTTGTGCCTATGCTATCTGAACGGAGTGAAAAGAAGAATTTAAATATCGAACGAGCCGAAAAAATCATAAAAGAAGCCTCAGAGCAGTCGGGCAGAGGAATAATGCCGGAATTGCATGAAGTGACAGATCTTGGAGACTTGATGACTGCTGAAATACGAGAAAAACTGGGTATTGAAGTCTTGCCGATGATTGCTTTTGATCCGCAGGGTGAGAAGTTCGACCTGGCACGTCACTTGGAAGCAAGGCTTCCAAGCTCGTTACAAAGACAAAGCCCCTCGACCATGCTCGGGGCAACTAATCCTCCTGTCGGAGTCTTAGTTGGTCCCGAAGGCGGCTGGACACCAAAGGAGTTGGAACTTTTTAAGCTCCACAACATTCCAATCTACAATCTCGGCCCACAAATTTTACGCGCCGAAACTGCAGCTATTGCCATATCGTCCCTGCTTCTTTTATAATTTCTGCTATAATAGATGAGTTATGGAAAATTCTCCTCAAGAAAGTCGTAACCGCCGAAGTTTGTTAGTTGGTGGCGTTGCTCTGACCATTATTGTCTTACTGGCAGGTGTCGGTATTTTTTTAAATAAAGTTAATCCTCAAGCGGTTTCTAGTAAAGGGCTTCAGGTTGTTGATACCATCAAAATAAATCCAGGTATAAGTATCATGGCTTATGACCAAACTGATATTCAACAGGAAGTTGTTTTTAATCGTTTCGTTATCTATAAACTTACAGAGTCTTCTTCTCCTTCAGGTCAAAAAAATCCTCCCTGCTTGGCTGGAGTTGAAAAGAATGGAATTCAAGAGAATCATGAATGTGGTTCTGTTGGCCAACAATTTCTAGCTCTTGAAGCGGATTATACAAATGAGGCAAAAACTGCCCAGAATATTAGTCTTCGAAACTTTACTATAGAATCGAGCGATGCCAGAGCCCTTGAATCAATTAATGAATCAAACATTGTGGCCGAGCCGGGCGTGCCGATGAAAATCCGAATTATTTTCAGCGAATTCAGTGTCTTTCCAACTAAATTTGTTTTAGGCTATGAAGGCACAGGCTGTGTCAGGAAAGTAATTGTTGCTCCACTTGCTCATAATGCGTATCACATTGAAGGCTGTGCCCAGGAGCCGCCAAGTGCTCCGACTCTTGCGCCAATACAGAACACTTCTCTGACTAAAACAACATTTAAGCAACCATATTCTTTTACCTGGAGCGAAGGAGAAATAACATATTCACTGGCTGGTGTTTCAATTGGCAATATTACTTCTGATGGCACAATCTATGATTATGAAAGTGACGTGTATGTAGATTCAGCTTCAAATAATTATCCATTTAATTACCCAGCAGGCACAGCGCTCAAAACAATTATTCTTCACGTTCGTCTTGATACCATGGCCTACCCTGAATGTATCTACAATGGTATGAAACTTCGAAGGTTAGCTGATGAGTTTGGCACCTTACTTCAACCAAATTCTGGCGGCTTAGTTCTTTCTCCTGATGGTTCGGGTTGTCCGCAGCCACATACAACGTATCAAGACAGAAAGGTAATCTTTGTTATTGAAAATCTTGATGAAAAAGAATTCACCTTTACCACTGGTGGTCAAACAAATAAATTCTTTACTCTCCGCAAAAATTCTGACAATACATTCTCAATTGTCCGTTAGTTAAGAGATAATAAAGAATTATTTTTGGTCTTCAAGAAACTTTATAGTTTTTTCGATTTTTAACATGTGCTCGGAGTAGAGACGAGCCCGGACTTCATCGATGTCTTTGTAGTGAGATGTTAAATGTTTTACTTGATCATCAACTTTATCTTTTTCAGGTTCTATTTTTTCTGTCTTAGCAATTTCTTCCAAAATAATATTTAACTTAGCTCGCTTCTCGGCATCTGGTTTCCATTCTTTAACTAAATCCTCAGGAGTTTTTTTAATGTGTTTTAAATAGTCTTCAATTTTTAATCCAACACCGCGGACATCAGATTCAAACTGTGCAAACATTCGCTCCAGTTCATTGTTGACGATTGATTGAGGCACAGTCATTTTTGTTTCTGCCACAAGTTTCTGCCACAAGTTTTTCCAACAGTTCATTGCGTCTTTTCTCCAATACTTTATTTTGTTTTTCTTGAATTAAATTTTCTCGGGCTTTGGTTTTAAAATCTTCAACTGATGTGAAATTTCCAACAGTCTTCACGAATTCATCATTAAATTCCGGTTTGTGTTTATCAATGTCTTCATCAGAATGTTTATGCTCCGTGTCATCTTTGTGAGCCAGGTGATACGCATGGTGCGCTCGCTGCTTTCTGATTTCTTCGATAACGTCATTAATGTCTTTTTCAGTTACTTCAACCTTATCTTCTTTCTTACTCATCTCAGCTTCAGCAATTTTTTTATAGTCTGGAAGTTTTACTTCAGGCATGACATCAATCGTCAATTTAAATTCCAACGGATTACCGGGAGCAAGCTTGGTAATATTAATTCGTGGCCGGCCGATATAATTGGGCACATTTTTTTCAATAATTTCCGGAGCGACATCTTTCAAAGCAAGTTCAGCCGCTTCTTCGAGAATGGCTACTTCACCAACGCGATCAACAAGCACTTTTTCTGGAATGTGGCCTTTTCGAAATCCAGGAATTGTGACATTGGAATGTGGCCTTTTCGAAATCCAGGAATTGTGACATTTTCACCAATATCTTTTAGGGCTTTTGTTCGGTACTTTGAAAGAGCAGCCACAGGAATGGCGCCGCTGATTTCTACTTCAGATGTATCAAGTTTTTTGACCTTAATGTTCTCGTAGTTCATGTGAAAACTAGTGAAAACCTAGTCTACACGAAAAGATAGTTTTTGAAAAGAAAAAGCGAATCTTACACAGTTAAAACTTACAAAGAGAGGAGGGCGTGGCTATTGACCAGATCGAAGACCATAGCCTTAGACTAAAAGAGGGAAATAGGAATAGTAGGGCTATTAATCCAAATAAAACTATAATAGGGATGTATTGCTTTTTATTAGCGCTGTAACCAATGATCATCGAAACCACAACTACAATAATAGATGCAGATAATGTTATGGGTAAAAAACAAAGTCCATAGCCTCCTAAAATGAAGAACGGCAGAACTATAAATAGTACTGATAAGATTAATCCAATAACAAAACTCCGCTTTAGATAATTTTTTTTATTTTCCATTATCTTAATTTACTAGCTGCCAAGTTCCGTTTCGATATCGCTTTGCAACCCTGCATCAAGATCAGAAGCATTGTAGGCATTAGCTTCCATCTCTAAGTCTGAAACTTCGTCTGAGGGGGTTGGGCTTGGAGTTGGTCGAGGTGTTGGAGTAGGAGAAGCAATAGCTTGGATATTTGCATCTTTGCTGCCCATCATTGCCCATAGGATATATCCGCATGCAGCGATAAGAATAATACCGACGATGATGAGAATAGTGACCAGACCTTTTTTACTCTTTGGCTGTTCAACAGGTGGAATTTGAAATTGAGTGTTAAAATCCATAGTTTTATAATTTAATTATTAAGTAGTACTTGCGGTTGTGGTGCCAGTAACAGGTGGTGTGGTCGTGCCAGATGTTGGTGGTGTGCTTGTGGCTGTACCGTCCTTTAATTTCACTCCTTTCAAAGCAGTAATAGCTCGAACAACAGCAGCATGAGCAGCTTTAATACTTATTTTTACATCAGCAAATTTTTTTATAACCGATGTGATGGCTGTACCGGGAGCAGTTGAAGAAGCAGCTGTCGTTGCTTGAGTTTTTGTCGCCTGGAGCTTCGTTCGAGCTTCAGCAATCTTTGCTTTTGCCTCGGCATTACGAGCCTTGGCTGTAGTGACATTGCCGCCTCGAGCTTCAAACTTTGCAATACGCGAATCAACTCGCTTTGAAAGATCTTCAATGCGGTTGATCGCATCTTCATAGCGTTTAAATGTTTTATCAAATTGTGCCTTAAGACGTTCTTGCTGATTTGTATCAAGGCGCTTCTTTAATTCAACGAGCTTTACTCTCTTAGCTGCTGTTGTAGAAGCGTGCTTCTCTGTGGTTGAAGCTCTTTTTTGTTCAACATTTACTTTGAGAGTACTGCTGGCTTGGACAGTTCTTACTTTTTGCTGTTCTTTTTCACGTTGAAGTTTTGCTTGAGCCTCAAGACGAGCATTAACCTGATCAGGTTCGTTAATTATATCTTCGGCATGAGCCGTTACTGATAAAGCCGAGAGACTCAAACCGAGAGTGAGAATTGAAACAATAATGTATCGGGATAATTTCATATACTAAAGATGACTTGTAATCTCTTTAGTATACCAGACTCTTCTCTATACAAGAAAGGCCACAATCAACAGGGCCACAATATTGAGGATTTTAATCATTGGGTTAATGGCAGGACCGGCCGTATCTTTGTATGGATCGCCGACAGTATCTCCGGTAACAGCCGCTTTGTGTGCATCTGAGCCTTTGCCGCCGTGATGTCCCTTTTCAATATGCTTTTTAGCATTGTCCCATGCCCCTCCTCCTGAGGTCATTGAGATGGCCACGAATAATCCGGTGACGATACTTCCAACGAGTAATCCGCCCAGAGCAACGGGGCCGAGAACAAATCCAACAAGAATTGGAGCTAAAACCGGAATAAGAGCAGGTAGAATCATTTCCTTAATAGCCGCTTGGGTGACGATATCAACGCTTTTTTTGTAATCTGGCTTTGCAGTTCCGGCCATAATGCCGGGAATTTCTCGAAATTGGCGTCGAACTTCATCAACAACTTTACCCGCAGCCTTTCCAACGGCTTCCATACAGAGAGCCGCGAAGTAATAGGGTAGAAGTCCACCAATGAAGAGTCCAACAATGACGTATGGATCACCAAGATCGAACTTAATATTTGAGCCGGCATTAGCAATTTCCTGAGTATATGAGGCAAAGAGCACAAGAGCTGCAAGGCCAGCAGAGCCAATAGCATAGCCTTTTGTGACCGCCTTGGTGGTGTTTCCGACAGCATCGAGGGGATCCGTAACATTTCGGACAGATTCAGGAAGCTCAGCCATTTCAGCAATTCCACCGGCATTGTCTGTAATGGGGCCATAAGAATCGATAGCGACGATAATTCCAGTCATTGAGAGCATACTCATAGCGGCTAGTGCAATACCGTAGATTCCAGCAAAGTGATATGCCAAAAGAATACCAATAACGATACTAAGAAGCGGCCAAGCCGTAGATTTCATTGAAATAGCCAAGCCCTGAATAACATTAGTGCCGTGTCCTGAGACTGAAGCCTTGGCAATTGATTGAACAGGCTTATAATTTGTCGAAGTATAGTATTCGGTAATAATAATAAGAGCGGCAGTAACCAAAAGGCCAACAATAACGGCTCCAAAGAGCTCTCTTACAGAATATAAGCCATTTCCATCCATAAGCCATGAAGTTACAGGATAAAAACCAATAGCAGCTAGGATTCCAGAGACAGCCAAGCCTTTATACAAAGCGCCCATAATATTTTGAGATTTACCCAGGCGGACAAACCACGTGCCGATAATAGAGCTAAATATTGCCACACCGCCTAAAACAAGCGGATAAATAAGGGCATTTTCGAAGTTTTTAAATATAAGTGAGCCAAGGAGGATGGTAGCAATAGCAGTAACGGCATATGTTTCAAAGAGATCAGCGGCCATACCTGCGCAATCGCCGACATTGTCCCCGACGTTGTCAGCAATAACAGCAGGGTTTCGAGGATCGTCCTCAGGAATATTGGCTTCAACCTTACCAACAAGATCTGCGCCGACGTCAGCCGCTTTAGTGAAAATTCCACCGCCGACACGAGCGAAGACTGAAATTAAGCTCGCGCCAAAACCAAGGCCAATGAGGGCCTTTAAATCACCCGTTAGAGCATAAAAACCTGTTACTCCGAGAAGAGCCAAGCCGACAACAAGCAATCCTGTGACAGATCCACCTTGAAAAGCGAGTGTTAGGGCTTTAGATAGGCCTTCTTTTGCCGCTTCAGTCGTTCGGACATTGGTTCGAACCGAGACATTCATACCGACAAAGCCGGCTGTGGCGGATAAAATTGCTCCTACCAAGAAGCCTAGGGCTGTAATAAAGCCTATACTGAGCCATAAAATCACAAAAAGGACGACGGCGATGTAGGCAATAGTCGTATATTGGCGCTTAAGATACGCCTCGGCCCCTTGTTGAATAGCAGCAGCAATTTCCTGCATTCGAGCCGAGCCTGTAGGCTTAGCTAGAATGATCTTAATAAGAACCAAACCGTAGCCAATGGCTACGAGAGAACTAATAAGAGCGAACCAAATGTAGGGATTATTCATATTCTTGAACTATTAATGTAATATTTAAAAGTATTCTTGAGTTATACACTGGAAATACCCGATTTGCAATACATGTATATTTTAGTGAATAAAAAAGGACCAGGCTTTCGCGTGGTCCATTGAGTCTCACGTTCTCCTAGAGGCGGTTGAAAAACTACTTCTTGGTTTCATTACCCAAAAGCTCGTTGATGGTCTTACGGATCATCGCAAGCTCACGGATAATTGATGCAATCCCAGATTGTCCAGGCTCAAGCATCTCAGGGATCCTTTGCTTTAGGAAGGAGTTGATCCGCTTGAGCTTGAGTGCCATGCGTTGAGGTGTCCGGAGGTAGTGTCCGTATGCTCCCGGCTTCCTGCCAGGCTGTGGTCCAAACTTCTCATGGACGACGGTTGTTAGGTCTTCTCGTGTGAATTTTCCTTTGACAGCCATCTTTGCATAGCGAATCTGATCCCTGGGCTTTTTGAGAGCACCTAGCACCTCAACATGGCTGAAGTTCAAACCGTGATCCTCACAGAGCATAGTCTGAACCTTCTCGGGAAGTGCGAGGATCTTGAGCCGGCCGGTTACGAAGTTGACTGGCTTACCAATCCGTTTCGCAACCTGCTTCGGTTCCATGTTGAAATCCTTGCACAACCTCAAGATGGCCTTGGCCTCCTCAAAAGGGGTTAAATCCTGACGGTGAAGGTTCTCCGACAACGCCAGGATTACCATGTCTTTATCATCAACATCCTTGTCGATGATGAAGGCCGGAATCCTTTCAAGCCTCCTCATCTCGGCAGCTCTCAGACGTCGAGTGCCGATGACAAGTTCGTACTTCGTGTCGTTGATGGGCCTGAGCACAACAGGGTAGATCTGGCCGACCGCGCTTGTAGATTCAACAAGTCCATCAAGCGCCTCGGTATCGTAGTGTGCTCTGGTGTTTGCTTTCGAGACAATGATGTCTTTCAGCCGAACCTCAGAGATGGACCGCATGAGCATCCTGTTCATCGTTTCCTCCTTCTTTTTTGTTTGAAGTGAAGATCAATCAGTTCGTCAGCTCTCCGTTTTAATTTGACGACATCGGCCTGGGTAAGTTTCCTAAGCCAGACTCGAGTAGACCAAACTTTGCAATGCTTCAGGTAATCAATACCTGCGGCCTCCACAGCTCTTGCCCATCCACCACGTTTTAAAGTTGCCATAAACAAATCGTAGCGATGTGTTCTGATGTTCGTAAAGTCAAGTGGAAATCCTTCAGCTTCTAACTTCCGTATTTCTGCTGTGAGAGTTTTCGGAGTCCACTTAACTAGCTGTTGGATCTTAAACGGATCAAAACCCGCATACCGGAGAGCTTTAGCCCATCCGTCTTTGCCAAAACGCCAACGGGTCTTTTTGTAAAACCCGGGAGCGGCTTTTTTGATTATCTCTGAGTTAAGCTGTTCCCCGTTACGATACCTCCGTCTAATTTCGGCTGCAATTCTACTTTTACTCCAGTATGGTGTTGGCCCTTGTTTACGTACGTTGTGGTAATCCAAGCCCGATGCCTCAACTGCAGCTTTATAACTTCCAAACTGCTTGCGGGCAGCTTGATACAATGAACCGTAATGAAGTTGCATGAAATTGGAATTCACCCTACATTCAGTTGAATGAACTTCAATTATCTTTGCAATGATCACTTCACGGGTCCAGATTGTTAGGCCGCCCTTTCTTTTGATCTTCGACCACTTAAAGCCAGCAGCAATGATAGCTTTTTTCCAGCTACCGAAATGTCTCCCTCCAGCCTGGTATAGACGCCAATGTTTTGTCTGTACGTAAGCTGTATTAATTCTCCCCTCGTTCTTGTGAAGTGCCTGGATCTCATCCAGGACTTTTTGCTTTGTCCAGGATTGAGCCATATGGCCTCCAATTAAGGTTTTCAGTGCACAATTGTCCAAAACAAGGCTACAATAATTTTACTTATTTAACAAGGGCATTACTAGGGATGTTAAATTTTTGCTATTAAGTAAAAAACCTCCCAGTTGGGCGGTTTTTTGTGATTACAGAGAGAAATGGCGTTAATTATTCATCTGAGCGAGCAGGCATGGTTTCGGCTAGAGGAGTTGGTTTAGATTCGAGTGCATTAGCTTCTGATTCAGCGCTGCCGAGGCTTTCGCCTTTGACAGATTGAATGTCGATGCGCCAACCGCTAAGCTTAGCGGCGAGACGGACATTTTGACCGCCTTTACCGATAGCTAGAGACTGTTGATCTTCGCTGACCTGGACTTTGGCTGTTTTAGCCTCTTCATCAATATCAACGGAAATAATTTTAGCAGGAGAAAGAGATCCTTCAACAAATTGCTTGATATCAGGTGACCATTCGATAATATCGATTTTTTCGCCGCCAAGCTCACTCATAACTGTAGAAACTCGAACACCACGCTGCCCTACAAGAGAGCCAACTGGATCAATGTGGGGATCATTTGAGGAAACAGCGATTTTTGTTCGAGAACCGGCTTCACGGGCAATGGCTTTTACTTCTACAGTGTTATTAGCTACTTCTGGAGCTTCAGATTCAAAGAGTTTTACTAAAAACTTAGGGTGTGAGCGGGAAAGGCGCAAGAATATACCTCGAGGGGTTTCTTCAACTCGGTAGAGGAAAGCTCGAATACGCTCACCTTGGCGATATCGCTCACCGGGAATTTGTTCCTCATATGGAAGGATACCTGAAGCCCGGCCCATATCAACGAAAATATTACCTCGTTCAATGCGCTGAACGGTTCCAGAGACGATTTCTCCTTCGCGCTTACCGTATTCACCCAAAACTGAGACCTTTTCTGCTTCACGAATCTTCTGAATAATGACTTGCTTAGCCGTTTGAGAAGCAATGCGGCCGTAATCATCCTTCATTTCGAGTGGGAAAATGATTTCTTCATCAATTTGAGCGTCTTTTTTAATTCTCTGAGCGTCACCCATCAAGATATGATGCTCGGGATTAAAGACAATTTTCTCTTCTTCCTCCTCGGGAGTCATCTCAGGCAGAGTGCCGTCTTCGTTAGGGAAGACTGCTTGAGATTCCTCGACCACGATTTTCACTTGGAAAAACTCGGTTTTGCCGGAGTTTAAATCAAATTTAGCCCGAATAATCTGGCCTTTTTTGCCATAATCCTTGCGATAGGCTGTTGCCAAGGCAGCTTCAATAGCCTCGAGGATTTTTTCACGAGGGATACCACGCTCTTCTTCGAGCTGATCGAGGACTGAATGTATTACTTTTAAGTCGAACATGTTGATATTGGAGTTTAGCGGCTTAACCTTCACCCCACTTCGCCCTGAGTATATCGAAGGGCTTCGAGGGGTTAAAAAATTATAGTCGCTGCGCTCGTTAATTTTTAAAAAAAATAGCCCGCCGGGAGGCGAACTGCTGATATAGCTATCATATCGCACTTCCAAATTTTTGTCAACCACGTAAAACTTTGTCACGTGGCTGTGAATAATGCTTTATGTTTATTTTATCCTGAAAATTCATACTTTCATAGATGGAAGAGAACAATGCACCACAACCTATCAATTCTGAGCTTATTCCTGCAGCTATTTTCTTTATTCGAGGACAAAAAGTGATGCTTAGTACTGATTTAGCTAGCTTATATGGTGTTTTGCCAAAGGTGCTAATGCAGGCAGTCAGGCGCAACATTGAGCGTTTTCCTGGAGATTTTATGTTTCAGCTTACTCAACAGGAGATAGATATATTGCGACCAAGGTCACAAATTGTGACCTTGAAGAAAGGTAAGAATATTAAATATCTTCCATATGCCTTTACCGAACAGGGTGTTGCGATGCTTTCTACAGTCCTGCGAAGTAAGCGGGCAGTAAGTGTAAATATCGAAATAATGAGGACGTTTGTAAAATTAAGGAAATTATTAGGTACCAGTGCTCAGTTGGCCTTGAAAATTGAGCAAATGGAGAAAAAATACGATAAAAAGTTCAAAGTAGTATTTGATGCCCTTCGAGCGCTTATGACTGAAGAGGAAAAACCTAAAACCACAATAGGATTTCATACAAAAAAGTAGAAGTGTGCATAACATGGGAGCAGACTCTGGTATACTAGATATACACATTTTTCTCTATGCACATTGAAGAAGGACAATTATTAGATTTTATACTCGATTCGGGATTAGTTTCGCGGGCTGATATAGATCAAGCTAAAACAGAGGCAAAGAAAAATAATGGCAGTGCCGCTAACCTCTTAGTAACCCAAGGAAAAATTACCGATGATGAAATGCGTCGTATGCAGGCCTATGTTTTGGGTATTCCTTTCGTAGATTTAAAAACTCAGAAAGTAGATATTGAGGTTATCTCCATGATTCCTGAGCCGATTGCCCGTAATCATAATATTGTTGCATTCAAAAAAACCAATGATGCTCTAGAAGTAGCCATGCTTGATACTGAAGATCTTTCGGCTATTGATTTCATCAAGAAGAAAACTCGTTTAAAAATTTTACCGCGTCTGACTGACAATGAGTCAATGAAGTCTGCACTTTTACAGTACCAGAAAAGTTTGAAAGCCGAATTCGGTGACATCATTCAAAAGGAAATAGGCTCGATGAAGGATCTTATCGCTCAAGGAGCAGGTAATGCCTCAACCGAAGCCGAACTAAAAAAACTGGCAGAAGATTTGCCGGTAGTGCGCGTTGTCGATACTCTTTTGAAACATGCCATTATTCAAAACGCTTCAGATATTCATATTGAGCCATTAGAAGCAGAAATGTTAATTCGGTATCGTATCGACGGCATTCTTCATGATGCTATGGTCTTACCAAAAAATGCCGCGGCATCAATCACAGCTCGTCTTAAGGTTCTTTCGAATTTAAAGCTTGATGAAAAACGTCTGCCACAGGACGGGCGATTTAAAGTGACGATGAATAACGAACAAGTTTCTTTTCGTGTTTCGATATTGCCGACCTATTTTGGTGAAAAAACTGTTATGCGATTGCTCCGAGAAAGTGTCTCTGGTTTTACATTAGAGATTTTAGGTTTTCACGGCAAAGGTCTTAATGATATTCATGCGGCATCGAAGATGGCTACCGGTATGATTCTAACTACTGGTCCAACTGGCTCTGGAAAAACGACAACGCTCTATACCGTGCTCGATATTTTAAATACGCCCGGTGTGAATATCTCAACAATTGAAGATCCAATCGAATATCAGATGAAACGAGTCAATCAAACGCAGGTCAAACCTGAAATTGGATTTACATTTTCTTCAGGACTGCGCGCTCTTGTTCGTCAGGACCCGGATATTATCATGGTTGGTGAAATTCGAGATAATGAAACAGCTTCGCTTGCGGTTAATGCCGCCTTAACTGGTCACTTAGTGCTTTCGACATTGCACACTAATTCTGCTGCCGGGGCCATTCCACGTCTCATGGATATGAAAGTCGAACCATTTCTTATTGTCTCGACGGTTAATGTCATTATTGCTCAGCGTCTGATTCGAAAACTTTCATCAGAGAAGGAAGCATATTTCCTTTCTAAAGCTGAGTTTGATCATCTGGCCAGTATTGTTGATATGGATAAGGTACTTGAAGTTCTTCAAGAAGACAAAATTGTTGAGAAAACCGCGACATGGCCAAAGATACCATTTTATAAAGCTCGTCCAGCATCGGAAAGTGAAGATGGCTTTAAGGGTCGAATCGGCATCCACGAAATTTTGAAAATGAGTCAGCCCATTCGTGATTTTATTATGCAGGGTAAGACGGCCAAGGATATCGAAGTCCAGGCTCGTAAGGAAGGCATGATCACAATGATAGAAGACGGAATTTTCAAGGCAGTTCAAGGTCAAACTACGATTGAAGAAGTTTTCCGCGTTGTTTCCGAGTAACATATTTCAAATATATATATATGCCCAAGTTTAAGATTCGAAGTATTAATACAAAAGGAGAAGAACAGGAGGATGTTATGGATGCAGTTGACCAGTCGTCACTGTATAACGATGTTCGTGATAAGAACTTAACGCTCATATCGGTTGAGCCGATGAAAGAAGGGAAAGCCAAGGGATTCAGCATCAGTCTTTTCGGTAGAATTAAATATCACGATAAAATTATTTTCAGCCGCAATTTAAGCGCCATGATTGATGCTGGATTGCCTTTATCCCGAGCCCTTGGTGTCATCGAAAAACAAACACATAACAAAAAATTTAAAGCGATTGTTTCCGGTCTCATTAAAAATGTCAGCCAGGGACATACCTTAAGTGATAGTATGCGCGAAAATCCAAAGGTTTTTTCCCAGCTTATGATTTCCATGGTTAGATCAGGTGAGGAATCTGGTTCATTATCTCAATCACTCAGAATTGTTGCTACACAAATGGAAAGCAATTATCAGCTTGTACGAAAAATTAAAGGAGCAATGATGTATCCAATGATTGTTATGGGAGCGATGGGTGTTATTGGTCTTTTTATGTTCTTGTATGTTGTGCCGACTCTTTCGGCAACCTTCAAAGAGCTTAACGCTGAATTACCGACAAGTACAAAATTGGTAATTGGCTTCAGTGATTTCTTGCAGCATCATTATATTATTGCAATTATTCTATTTGCAGCTACTATTTTTGTAATTGTCATTGGTTTACGTACTCGTCCGGGTAAACGAGGTTTAGAATATGTCCTGCTCCGATTTCCAGTCATTGGTCAGATTATGAAAGAAATAAATTCTGCCCGAACAGCTCGAACGATGGCCTCACTTCTTTCAGCCGGTGTTGATATTATAGTTGCTACCCAAATTACGGCTGAGGTTTTGCAGAATTCATATTATAAGGATGTTTTAAAAATTGTTGAAGAAAAAATTCAAAAAGGTGAGCCGATTGCCAGAGTTTTTAATGAGCATGAGAAACTCTATCCGCCTTTTGTCGGTGAAATGGTTTCTGTTGGTGAAGAAACTGGACAGCTCGCTCAAATGCTTTTGGGAGTAGCGGTATTTTATGAAACAGAAGTTGATCAAAAAACGAAGGATATGTCCTCAATTATTGAACCATTCCTGATGGTTTTTATTGGACTGGCAGTTGGTTTTTTTGCAATCTCGATGATCAGTCCAATTTATTCACTTGGTACAAACTTATAATATGATTCGGCCGCGTTCAGGTTTTACTATTCTTGAACTTATGATTGTCATGGGTATTTTGGGGCTTCTTTCATATATTACTATTACTACGTTCTCTCTCTTTAACACTACTCAGGCTCTGAATCGTGATGTTCAACTTATCGTTACCTCTCTTGAAGAAGCCCGCAGTAAAACAATATCATCAGATGATTCAAGTCAGTACGGCATTCATTTTGCTACTACTACCATAACTCTTTTTAAAGGTTCAAGTTTTAATTCTGCTGATCCGTTGAACCAAATAGTTTTTTTGAATACGACAAATAGGGTAAGTGCCATCACTCTAGCTGGCGGAGTGAAAGATGTCATTTTTAGTCGTATAAGTGGTGATGTCTCGGGATCAGGTACCGTTGTCATCTCATCCGCACGTGCTTCAAGTACTAAAACTGTTACAATATATGCTACAGGTATTGTTGAATCCAATTAATATGCATCAAGTAAGAAAAAAAGGGGTCGGTCTTGTAGAAATTATCATTGGTTCGGCAATTATCGTCACCGGTGTTTTGGCATTAAGTGAGGGATATGCTCAGTACGTCAAATTTGCTCTAGCCAATGAAAAAAATATTCAGGCCGCTTATTTAGCTGAAGAAGCAATAGAAGTTGTAACTCAGCTTAGAGATTTTGGCTGGACACGTAATATTGGCTCTCTTGCAACTTCAACTACGCACTATTTATCATGGACTGGATCAGTCTGGGCGACAACGACAGTGCCTGAATATGTTGATGGTATTTTTTTACGGGAAATACACCTAGCCGATGTATATCGTGACGGTAGTGACCGAATTACTAATACGGGAACCCTTGATCCCAACTCGAGATTTCTAACAGTGACAATCTCGTATCCCCAAGCTCATGCAACGACAACCAAAAGCATCTCAACGTATATCAGTAATCTGAACAGTGATTAATGAGCAAGAATTATTTTACAATTGCAAAAAAAGGATTTTCACTCATTGAAATGATCATTTATGTTTCGATTTTGGCTGTTATTTTTTTGCTTATTGTTCGAACCGTCCTTTCATTTACCGGTTCATATCGTGATCTTATTGTTTTACGAGCTCTCGATCGATCAGCATATAATAGTTTCGAGCGCATGAGCCGTGATATTCATGGCGCTTCAAGTATTAATACATTGCAAAGCAGTTTAGGCACCAGTCCCGGCGCTCTGGCCCTAGCGGCCGGGGCGGCAACCAGTACCCGTTTTTATGTTCAAAATGAAAAGATCAGTGTTGATGTTAATGGAGTATATGTCGGACCGCTTACGGTCAAAAACACTGCTGTGTCGTCTCTTATATTTAGGATGATATCTGGTACCACAACAGCTGTAAGAATTGATCTGACATTGACTGCATCAAGCGGGCCGGTTATTCGAACAAAGACATTCCATTCCACGGTATTGCTTGAAGGTTCTTAATAATTATGAAATCACATTTTAACAAAAATACAAATCGAGGATTTGCAATGATGCTGGCCATTCTGTTTTTTCTAGCAATACTTCTGACTGTTGTTCTAGGCATTGCCAATCCAATTTTAAAGCAAGTAAAGATCGGCAATGATCTCTTTCGTTCAAAACAGAGTTTCTATCTTGCCCAAGCAGGACTTGATGATGCGGCCTATCGTATTAAAACGAATAAGCTTGTGAACTCGGGAGATACACTAACGATTAATGGTTCTACGGCAACATTGGCTCTGACGGACAATTATAATGCGAAAGTACTTATATCTGAGGGGCGGGTTGATAATCATGTCCGAAGAGTAAAAGCTGAAGTAGTACTTGGTATTGGTACGTCATTTAATTATGGTGTCCAAACTGGAAATGGTGGATTTATTTTGGCTAACAATTCAGGTGTTAATGGCAACGTCTATTCAAATGGAAATATTGTTGGCTCAAATGCAGCATTTATTACTGGATCTGCCGTAGCCTCAAATAGCGCAGCTCCAACTGCCGATCAATCCAACGAAGATCCAACGCCATTGCCGACATGTTTATCCTCCACCTGTATTAATTTTGGGCAAAACTCTGCCACCCAAGATCTGGCACAAAGCTTCGTCCCTTCTACTAGTGGTGCAGCCAACAAAGTTGTTCTTTATATACGGAAAACAGGTCTTCCAAACAATGCCACGGTTCGTATTGTTACAAATTCGGGATCAAGTCCAAGCGCAACAATCTTAGCTTCTGGTGCATTAAGCGGGGCTACAGTCACGACATCATTTGGTTGGCTGGAAGTCCTTTTATCGACCCAACCTCAGCTTGTGGCTGGAACAACATATTGGATTGTCATTGATACTGGGACTCAAAGTCTGACAGATTATTATACAATCGGAGCCAATACTGCATATATGTCTGGTCAGGCAAAGATCGGTCAGCTCGGATCCTCATGGAGTGATACAAGCCCTGCAGGACTTGATGCCAACTTTAAGCTCTATCTTGGTGGAGTTAACGGATCTATTACCAATGTCCTCATAGGCACGGGTGGTATTGGCGATGCTCGGGCCCATACTGTGACAAATTCCACGGTCAGTGGCAATCTCTATTGCCAAACCGGATCAGGTAATAATAAGTCATGCGATACATCTCAAGCTGACCCTGTACCACAAGGATTTCCTGTTTCAGAGGCAAATATCCAAGAGTGGAAAACTGACGCAGAGGAAGGAGGAATAATAAGCGGAAATTATGTTGTAACCGGTAATGTCTCTTTGGGTCCAAAAAAAATTGTTGGTAATTTAACCGTTAATGGTACCTTGACGATGACTGGGGTGTTGTGGGTTACGGGTAATCTTACTGGAGCAAATGGATCGAGGGTCCAACTTTCATCGACATATGGTTCACACAGTGGAGTGCTCGTGACTGATGGTTATATTGATATTTCTAACAACATGCAGTTTTCAGGTGTACCCTCACAACCTGACACATACATTCTTCTTTTAACAACCAGTGCTTGTCCGAATGCTTCACCTTGTGCTCCAAACAGTGCAGCCATCTATCTAGGAAATAATGCGGGGGCAGTACTCATGAATGCTCAAAATGGTAAACTTTTTCTCAAAAACGGTTCAAGTGTCAGCGAAGCGGTTGCCTATCAGATTGAGCTTGATCCAAATGCTGTGGTGACCTATAGCTCGGGGCTCGCCAGTCAGGTATTTTCGAGCGGCCCGTCCGGAGGCTGGAATATTATCTCTTGGAAAGAAATCCAGTAAACGGTAGAATGAAAAAGTGAAAAAAAATCCCAAAATTATTGTTGGTAATTGGAAGATGAATCCTCAGACCCTCGATGAAGCTAAAAGAATCGCTCGAGGTGTAAAGAAGACTGCCGAAGAGGTTAAGAAAGTTATTACTATTATGTGTCCACCGACGGTCTTTACCAGTGCTGTAGCCAGTTTGTCGAATAATAGATATTTGTATACCGGAGTTCAAAATATTTTTACCGAGACTCATGGGGCATATACCGGAGAAATCTCCGCTGACATGGCTCGCAATGCCGGAGCCCGCTTTGTTATTGTCGGTCATTCAGAACGTCGGCGAATGGGAGAGACGGATGCCGTTGTTAATAAAAAAATTCTTTTGGCACTTACAAGTGGTCTGAATCCGATTATTTGTATTGGCGAAGAGAATCACGATCGTGATGGGCATTATTTGAGTGTCATAAAAGAACAGGTTCATGCAGCACTTCAAAATGTAGCATTAGTAGATATACCGAGAATCGTTATTGCCTATGAGCCAATATGGGCTGTGGGTGCAGATAAGGCCATGAATGCTCATGATGTTCATGTCATGACCATTCTCATTCGCAAAACAATTATTGATCTGTATAAGTTACGGAAACAACCCAAACAAATCCACATTCCGGTTTTGTACGGCGGCTCGGTTGATCCAACAAATACGGCAGGGATTTTGACCGAAGGCAGTGCTGATGGACTCCTTGTCGGCCGACAAAGTCTGGATCCGAAAGCTTTTTCGGACATTTTACGAATTGCCAATGCAGCATGAAGTATAAAACCCTCAAAGACATAGGCGATATCAACGGCAAAAAAATATTAGTACGCTTTGATTTTAATGTACCAATTCAGAATGGAGAAATCACCGATGATTATCGAATTAAGAAATCTTTGCCGACGTTAGAATTTTTAAAACAGAAAGGAGCGAAAATAATTATTATCTCCCACATTGAAGGAGAGAGTGACAGCTTAAAGCCAGTGTATGAGTTTTTGAAAGAAAGCCAGCCGATAACATTTTGCGAAGATTGTTTAGAAAATGGCAAAGAGTGTGTCGAACAATTGCATGATGGTGAGATATTGTTATGCGAAAATCTGAGGCTCTATGATGGCGAAAAGAAAAACGACGAAAACTTTGCCAAAAAACTTGCATCGCTTGCCGATTACTATGTAAACGATGCCTTTTCAGTATCTCATCGTAGGCACGCCTCTGTTGTTGCCGTAGCAAAATTGTTGCCCGGCTTTATGGGATTGCAGCTTGAGGCGGAAGTAGAGCATCTCTCAAAAGCATTTAATCCGGAAAAACCTTTTGTATTTATTATTGGTGGAGCAAAGTTTGATACAAAAATGCCTCTGGTAGAAAAATTCCTACCATTGGCTGATACTATTTTTATTGCCGGAGCTATGGCGCATGATTTCTATAAAGCTCAGGGTTTGGAAATCGGTACATCAAGAGTCTCTGATGAAACTATTAATCTAACGACACTCCTAACCCATCCAAAAGTATTATTACCGATTGATGTTGTTGTCAGTTCTCCTCGAGGCAAACAAACAAAAAAGCCTACCGATGTTTTAAAGGATGAAAAGATTGTTGATGCTGGGGAAGAAACGGTAGCGCTTTTAGCTGAGCGTGCCAAAGATGCGGCAACTATTTTATGGAATGGACCGCTCGGATATTATGAAGGAAATTTTAAAGAAGCGACGTTGAATCTTGCTCAGGTCATTGCTCACTCGAAAGCCTTCTCAATTCTCGGCGGGGGAGATACTCTGGCTGCGATTTCCGAACTAGGGCTTGAAGAAAAATTTGGTTTCGTCTCAACCGGTGGTGGAGCAATGCTCGATTTTCTCTCGCAAGGTTCATTGCCTGGACTCGAGGTATTGCACAGATGAGCTTAGTGTGGTAAAGTACAAAAAGAGTTTAGGGGGCGTAACCACAAGCATGGAGGACACGCTCATGTACACTGAAGCAATCCGCACTTGTGTAGAACATCTGCCTCCCTCGATATCCAGAAAGAGCTGGATCTTGGCAGGCATTGTTCTGTACATGCAGTCAATCATCACCCTTGGGTGATTTTTATTTGAAAGCCTGGCGAATCTTTTCGGCATTACCCTCAAAATCTTTTGGATCACCTTTGACACTTGAATTAGGGAAGACCCAGATATGAGCATGCGGCACCTCATCGCCGACAATTTTACTTAGGATAAAATCAGTATCAAAGGCTTTCATTTGAGCTTTAGCAATTTTCTGAGCGACTTCAAAATATTCTCCAGCATTGGGCACGTCCCAAACCCAACGGTAGTGCTTCTTCGGAATAATCTGAGTGTGACCGGGCGATTGGGGATGAATGTCCAAAAAAGCCAAAAAATTATCATCTTCATACACCTTATGGGCTGGGATATCTCCTTTAACAATCTTGCAAAAAATACAGTTTTCCATATATAAAATATAGTACCACACCTATGGTACAATGCTCTGGATGAAAAAATATGTGGTCAGGGAAAGTATTCCCAAAGCAGTTGATGAGCAGTTGAAAGCCTATCCAGAATTAGTGCGGAGTTTATTATATTACCGAGATATTGATACGCCTGAAAAAGCTCATGAGTTTTTAAATCCCAATTTTGAAACGGGTATTCATGATCCATATTTACTGAAAGATATGGGCAAAGCTGTCGAGAGGATTTTGAAAGCGATTGAAAAGAATGAAAAGATTTTGGTCTACAGCGATTATGACGCTGATGGTATTCCGGGCGCGGTGGTGATGCATGACTTTTTTAAACTGATTGGCTACAGCAATTTCGATATTTATATTCCTCATCGACACAATGAAGGCTTTGGTTTGCATCTTGAGGCTATTGAACTATTTAAAGAACAGGACGTGAAGCTCATCATTACTCTTGATTGTGGCATTACGGATGTCGAAGAAGTTGCTCGAGCAAACAAACTTGGTATGGATGTCATTATAACCGATCACCATGAGCCTGGCACAAAAATTCCAGCGGCTTATGCGATCGTCAATCCCAAACAAACCGGCTGCAATTATCCATTTGATATGCTCTGCGGCTCAGGCGTGGCATTTAAATTAGTGCAAGGAATTTTAAGCAAAAAAAGATTTGATGTGAAGGAGGGGGGAGAGAAATGGCTGCTTGATATGGTGGGACTGGCAACACTTTCCGATATGGTGCCTTTGCGCGGCGAAAATAGAGTGCTGGCCTATTACGGTTTAAAAGTTTTGCGGAAATCCCGCCGGCCAGGACTGCAGAAACTTGTGGCTCTTTTAAAAATGAATCAACAACACCTTACCGAAGATGATGTTGGTTTCATGATCACGCCTCGAATAAATGCTGCCTCACGCATGGGTATTCCTTCTGATGCATTTAAAATGCTCTCTGAACAAGATGAGGGTAAGGCAGATGTTTTAGCTAGGTATTTAAATGATATTAATCAAGAACGCAAAGGTTTAGTCGCAGCACTAACGCGTGAAATAAAAAAGACTCTTGAAGAACGACGCGATCACTATCAATCACAGCACATCATTGTACTTGGAAATCCTGCCTGGCGGCCGGCTCTTTTAGGTCTGGCGGCAAATACTATTGCTGAAGAGTATAGTAAGCCAGTATTTTTGTGGGGTAGAGAAGACGGCAAATATATTAAAGGCTCATGCCGCTCTGATGGCATTCAAGATTTGGTAAAGATAATGGAAGGCGCCAGGGAAGCATTCTTGGAATTTGGCGGTCATAAGATGTCCGGCGGTTTTTCTGTCGAGCATGACAAGATCCATTCACTTGAAGAGGCTCTGATTAAATCCCGCAATGGTTTAACAATCGAAGGTGGGCCGATTGTCGAGCATGATTACATTGATGCCAAAATTAATCTCGAAGATGTGAACTGGACGATTCAGAAACATCTTGATCAGCTGGCGCCTTTCGGTATTGGTAATCCCAAGCCTTTATTTTTATTAGAAAACGTGACACCGTTGGTGGTAAAACAATTTGGCAAAGGCCAGGAACATTTGGAAATGGCCTTTACTAATGGTACAAGACAAATCAAAGCTATCGGCTTTTTCATGAAACCAGATGATTTTGCAGTTGTGCCCGAGGCTAGTAAACCTCATAATCTCGTAGCCACTATCGAAAAATCAATGTTTCGAAATTATCCCGAACTTCGGTTACGGATAGTTGATATCATTTAATTTCCCTTTATTTTTATTTCATATCTTGGTGCTATACTCTACACATGAATTCACAAGCAATAACCATATTCACTGACGGCAGTTCACGGAAAAACCCAGGCCCTGGCGGTTGGGCGGCTATTATTGCTTTGCCAAATGACAAAGTAACTGAAATCGGCGGACACGAAGATCGAACTACCAATAACAGAATGGAACTTCAGGCGGTGATTGAAGCCCTGTCACACGTTAAAGATTTTAATGCAGATATTCATCTCTACACTGATTCAAGCTATGTCTTAAAAGGGGCGACACTCTGGATCAAAAGCTGGCAAAAAAATAACTGGATTACCAGTACCAAAACCGAAGTATTAAATCGTGACTTGTGGGAAGATTTGGCGAAAGTACTCGAGAACAGAGAATCAAAAATTACTTGGCATTTGATTGAAGGCCATGTTGGTGTGCCAGCCAATCAGCGGGCTGACGATATTGCTACACATTTTGCTGATAAAAAAGAGATACCCTTATATAATGGTCCGCGTGAGCAATACTATGTTGACCTGTCTGTCATTAGCGGTAATGCAGAAATGAAACAGCAAAAAAGTTCTGATCGTTCTCATTCCAAAGCCAAGGCATATTCATATGTCAGTATGATTGATGGTATTGTTCAAACTCATAAAACCTGGGCTGAATGTGAAGCTCGGGTTAAAGGCAAGAACGCAAAATTTAAAAAAGCTATCACACCAGAACAAGAAGCTGAAATCATCCGAAGTTGGAAACGTTAGAAAAGCGAACAGACACTCTCGCAGAACCCGCGTCAAATTCTGCTGAATTTGCTGCTCCGCTCGGCCCCGTCGGGCCTGCGCGAGTTTCTGCTCAAGTGTCTGTTCGCTTTTCTTTAGAACTTTTTGATGAAAATTTTATCTGGCATATTGTAGAGTTTCAGCATGAGACACGGGCTGATACTCGGGTGTGTGTTAGGGATGTGTTTGTTCCTCGTACGCTATTACTTCTTCATACAGTTTACTGGCGACGAATTACTTCAAAGTCAGATTGGACAGAAAGTTGAAGTCGAAGGAGTAATTGTAACGGAGCCGGATGAGCGGGACACGTCAACGAGGTTTGTGATTCAGCTCGATACACTCATCAGGGAGGGGAAACCTGTGCCTCTAGAAAAAACCAAAAGTATCCTTGCCGATGGCCCATACTCGGTCATTGCCTACGGCGATCGAGTTCATGCGGCTGGTGTATTAGAGGTGCCTCAAAATTTTCAAAATGAAAACGGCCGGGAATTTGATTACATTTCGTATCTAGCCAAAGATAAAATTTTCTATGAAATTAAGTATGCAAAAATTGAGGCGGTTGATCATGGGCAGGGGAATAAGCTTAAACATATTCTATTTGCTATCAAACAATCGTTTATTCAAAATCTCGAGCAAGCCTTGCCCCATCCTGAGTCGCGTTTGGCTTCGGGATTGGTGGTGGCTGGGAAGAAAAGTCTACCGAAAGAAATTCAAGACGAGTTCCAGAGAACCGGCACCCTCCAAGTGGTGGTCCTGTCTGGTTACAATGTCACTATCATTGCCGAAATGATTATGTCTCTTTCAAGGACATTGTCTTTTAGACTTCAAGCAAGTTTTGGTATCCTCGGTATTTTCCTCTTTGCCATTATGGCTGGAGGTTCAGCTACGATTGTTCGAGGCGGGGTGATGGCGGTATTTGTGATTCTGGCGAAGACACTGCGTCGGCGCTACAGTGTTTCACGCGCTTTGATTATTACAGGCTTTGGAATGCTCCTCTATAATCCGATGTTCCTTCTCTATGATCCGTCCTTCCAGCTTTCGTTTTTGGCAACGGCTGGTTTAATCTACGTTTCACCAATTGTTGAGAAACGGCTGAGATTGGTTCCTGAGAAATTTGGTTTACGAGGAATTGCGGCAAGTACCATAGGGGCGCAGCTTGCAGTGACACCCCTTCTTATCTATTTAACAGGATCAATAAGTCTCGTATCATTGCCGGCCAATGTTCTCATTTCTCTCATCGTCCCTATCACCATGCTCCTCTGTTTCATCACCGGCATGCTCGGTTATCTCGGCGTGATTGTCGCTCTGCCGATTTCGTACATTGCATTTATATTCTTAACAGGAATGTTAAAACTCGTTCACTTTTTTTCAATTTTCCCATTCGCCTCAATCAATGTTCCATACTTCCCGCTGAGTCTGCTCATTCTGTTATACATCAGTTTCGCAGTTGTGTTGTGGAGGTTCTACAATCGAAGGGAAGCGGAGGTTTCACTAAAAGAAAAGACTCGCACAGCCGCGGTCGGCGGCGAGCGGAGCAGCAAATCCAGCAGGATTTGACGCGAGCTTTTCGTTAGTGAAACCTCTGCCGATCTACTGAGCTGATTTGAAATTGTTCTCAATCACAGACCAATTGAGATTTTCAAAGAATGCGTCAACATATTTTTTCTTCTCAGTAGCATAGTCAAGATAAAAGGCATGTTCCCACATATCAATGCCAACAATATATTGGACAGAATTTAATTGTCCGAGATGCTGTTCATCAACCCAGGCATTCACTAATCTTTTTGCATGTGAGTCCCAGTAAAGAATTGCCCAGCCAATACCGCGGGTCAGAGTTATGGCTTTGAAACGATTGAGCCATCCATCCCATGAACCAAATTCTTTCTCGACTGCAACTTTCAACATTGAATTATCACCGAGCATTTCAGGACCGCCTTCAAGTGATTTGAAATAATATTCATGATTGCGCATACCATTAAATTCAAATGAGAAACGGCGCTGGAGTTCGCCTAAAGCATAAGCATGCTTTTCCGCGTCTTGAGCGTACTCATTAATTTTATCCAAAATGAGATTGGTGTGCTTAACGTACCCGGCATATAACTTCAAATGCTCATCAACCGACTTTTTTGAAATTCCCTTCAATTCCGGAATACTAAATTTCTGTTCTTGGTACATGTTCTAATAGTTATAAATAATGTCTATATAGTAACAGACTTGTCAGGGAAACAATACTTTCACTTCACATTTTCATCATGTGTGCTATTCTCAAAAAGGGTAACACGGACGTTAGGACGTTTGGAGGTGACGCATGATAGCAATGGCAGAATCGCATGCAGAGTCTGATGTTGTAGAATCGAGGCAAGAGAAACCATGGAACAATGCGCGGCGAGTCAGAAGAAATCTGGCGTACCAGGCCCGAAAACTTCGTAGGGCTGGTATCCATGGCAAGAACGCTTTCAACAATGGAACGTATGAGAACGACTGTGAACACGTGTACGATTCGTATGACGACGAGGAGCAGGACTAACATAGTTCTGCTTTTTATTTTTCTTTCACTTATTTCGTCTATAATAGAATTATGAAATTGAGAGAACGCTGGAAGTTTTTAATTATAGCAATTGTTGCATTAGCTAATGTTTTTATATGGTTTGCAGTTCAGGCAGAGAAGCCGCATGACTATGTTACTGTCGCTTTTTTAAATATCGGCCAGGGCGATGCGATTTTTATTGAATCACCAACAGGCAATCAACTAATGATTGATGGTGGACCGGCCCGAAAAGTATTGTCAGAACTACGGAAGGTCATGCCTTTTTTTGATCGAAGTATTAATACACTGCTTGTGACGAATCCTGATGCTGATCACTATGCTGGATTTATTGATATTTTACGCTCGTATAAAGTAGATCAGATTATACAACCGGGCACGGATTCAGAAACCCCAACGTATGCATTTTTTAACAAGGAAGTTTTGAATGAGGGTGCTTCAACGACGGCTGCTCATCGTGGTATGGTCTATGATCTTGGGGGTGGAGCTAAGCTCTACATTTTATTTCCTGATCGAGATATTTCGAACTTGGATTCAAACAGCGGCTCGACTATTGCTAAACTTGTGTATAAAAATACATCGGTCATGCTCACCGGTGATGCTACAAGTAACACTGAAGAGTATGTCGCAAATCTTGGCGGTGATATTCCCGATGGCGGAATTCAGGCTGATGTTTTAAAAATTGGCCACCATGGTTCTCGCACCTCGGCTTCGGAAATTTTTTTGAAAGCAGTTAATCCAAAAACAGCTGTCATTTCTTTTGGCTGCAATAATCGATACGGTCATCCTCATAAAGAAACGACCGAACTTCTAAAAAAATTAAACATACCGTATTACACCACCTGTGAGCAGGGGACTATTATTATGAAACTTGATGGAGAGAATATAACTACAGAATTTAAAAAATAACTTGACGCGGCTTTGCTTGAGGCATACTATTTTTATTAGGACCCAGACACAAGGAGACTTGAATGAAAACTCAGAAAAGAAATGAATTGGGCATCATCTTCTGCACCGGCCTGGCTTTTGGTCTTTTGGGGATACTCGGATTTCTCAGTCTGAGCTTTGTGTTCGTGATGAAAGAGACGCCGCATCGAATCACAAAAGATACGGGTATGGCGGTCGTGTACATGATTTTCGGTTTTGTCTTGGTCATCGCTGATCTGGTTTGTCCCAGGATCAAGCGATCACTGCCAAAACTCGTGAAGAAGATCAGATTTCGTCGAATGAGAGTTGCGGTCAGAACATAGCAGCACCCTGGGGCGCTGTTTTTTGTTTTACAGACTTGAGTTTGAAGGATGATAGGTTAAAGAGGTGCGGCGCATTTTCTTCCAGATAATAAGTCGGGTGATGAGAAGAATTGAGGCAATGATGGCGGCGATCATAAAATAAAATGGGTCGCCTTTACTGATGTGAGTATAAAATGCCCCAACCATGAGTCCGAGGAGGCCAATATTTGCTAAGAGAGAAAGGCGGAGGATAAGAAGACCAATTGCTCCGGCAGTTTCCAAAACGCCGATGGTGTACATAAACCAGAGCGGATAGCCCCAGTTTTCAAAACCTTGGACTTGAAATGGTACCCCGACTAACTTACTTATACCTTCAATAATAAAAATGAGAAATAAAACCCAGGTGATGATTTTCATTCACCTATTATATCAGACCAGCTTTCTTTAACGTAGCGTAGGCGCCGTTTTTATTGATGGTCTTAATAGCACGAGCTGAGATAAGGAGAGTAATTGATTTATTCATTTCAGCAATAAAAATCTTCTTCTTTTGAAGGTTAGGATATTTGCGGACGGAGCCGGTCGGATTGAACTGGGTAGCGCGAGTTCGGTTTGAATAACCGCCGCCGACGCGAGAACCTTTATTTAAAATTGGACAAACTTTAGCCATATTGATACCGTTAGTGGTGAAGGCATCCTACCATATGGACATAATCTTTTCAATAGCTATCCTTATAATGTCAGTTGTTATCCATGAAGTCTCGCATGGGTATGCCGCCTTGTTTCAAGGGGACCCTACTGCCAAACACGAAGGACGATTGACGTTAAACCCTATTAAACACCTTGATCCCTTTGGTTCATTTCTTGTACCCTTAGTGACATATCTCACAGCCGGTTTTGCTTTCGGCTGGGCTAAGCCTGTCCCATATAATCCGTATAATTTACGAAATCAGCGCTGGGGCGAACTTGTTGTGGCTATTGCTGGGCCTATTTCTAATATTGTTATTGCCGTCATTTTTGGCCTTATTTTGCGATTTTACATTAACGTTCTGCCGTTTTCGACTATACAGCTTATGGGTTTCATTGTAGCTATTAACCTAGGCTTAGCCGTCTTTAACCTTATCCCAATTCCGCCTCTTGATGGGTCCAAAGTACTCTTTGCTTTTTTACCTTTTAGATTTCGAGAATTTCGTCATAATCTTGAACGATATTCATTTATACTGATTATTATAGCCGTACTTATCCTGCCGGAGTTCCTAAGTGGCATCGTTAGCTATCTATTTGGCCTTATTACTGGCCTTGCATAAAACTCCTATATATAGTAGATTATCCTAACTGTGCCGACAATTAATCAACTGGTAAAACGAAATAGAAAAAAGGTTAGCCGAAAGCCACAAGCTGTCGCTCTTCAGCGTTCATTTAATACGCTTAAGAATCGCCCGGTTTATTTCCCAGCTCCATTTAAGCGAGGCGTTTGCGTAAAGGTTACGACCAAAACTCCAAAGAAGCCTAACTCAGCTATCCGAAAAATTGCCCGAGTGCGTTTGACCAATGGAATGGAAGTAACAGCCTATATCCCCGGCGAAGGTCACAATCTCCAAGAGCACTCAGTGGTTATGCTTCGAGGGGGAAAAGTACGCGATGTCGGTATTCGCTATACTATTGTTCGAGGAGTGCTTGATACTCAGGGAGTAGAAAAGCGCCGAAAAGAGCGAAGCAATTACGGTACAAAGAGGCCTAAGGCTTAAATTTTATAATCATGCGACGACGAATCAAGAAAAAGCATATATTACCGCCTGATCCAATCTACAGTTCAGAAAAGGTAGCAAAGTTCGTAAACTGTGTCATGGGATCCGGCAAGAAAAACGCTGCCCGAAAGATTGTCTATGACGCTTTGAATACTATAAAGACAAAAGCTAAAGTAGAAGATCCGATCATCATTTTTGAAGAAGCAATTCGAAACGTTGGACCGGCTATGGAAGTTCGAAGCCGACGAGTCGGAGGTGCAAACTATCAAGTACCTCGAGAGGTGCGACCTGAGCGAAAGCAAGCGTTGGCAATCCGCTGGATTATTATGGCTGCGCGAGGAAAGAAAGGCGCGCCAATGGCAGAAAAATTAGCTAATGAACTCATTGCCGCTTCAAAGAACGAAGGCGAAGCTGTCAAGAAACGCGAAAATACTATTAAAATGGCCGAGTCCAACAAAGCCTTCGCCCACTTCGCTTGGTAACAACAAGCCCTCTCGGGGCTTTTTTGTTATACTAGAGTTAAGCTAATAATAAATTTATGAAACAACTTCACCCTCGGGCCGTATGGTTATTTCTTATAGGAGCGATTGGTAGAACTATAGTGATTATCATTGTAGCGGAAACAATGCTCCTTAGTATTTTTTCTGAGACAAATCAGAATGCCGATACATTCTTCGGTCAATTTGTGGGTACCTCAATTGTAGTTATTATTGGACTACTTATTTTGGCATTTATCTATGCAAAACTAAAATATCATTTCTATCGCTATGAATTGACAGACCATGCCTTCAAAAAAGAACACGGCATTATCTGGAAGAAATATGTCACCATTCCATACGATCGAATTCAGAATGTAGATGTTTATCGTGGTCTTATTGCTCGATTGCTTGGTCTTTCTGATCTCCAAGTCCAAACTGCCGGTGGTATAACTGTTGGAAGCTATGGGTCATTCTCCGAAGGCCGTCTACCTGCTTTATCTTTTGAAGATGCTGAGAAAATGCGTGATGAACTTATCATGCGCGCCCGTGGTTCAAAGCATCAGGGGTTGTAAGAATTCTCCATAATTGCTTTTTAGATAATGTAGGTGTAACTTTAGGACGGAAACCTTTTGATAGGGAGGTCATATGCCTTTGCGACCGGACCAATGTCGAAGACTTCGGCAAATTGCTACTGCGGCCACACGTTGTGGTGGCTCTGACACAGGACATTGTTTTGTACCGAGTCTGCCTTTGAGTTTAAGAGAGGGATCACAGGAAGTTCACTGCAAGTGCACCAGATGTTATACAATGGCTTGGGTTGGACTCAAAATGTATGCATTTGCCGAAATGAAAGCCAGGACAACACAGACAGTCTTGCCTCAGGGGGATATCGTCAGACATCTCATTTCAACTTAATTAACCCCTCGCGGGTTTTTTTGTTAGTCTCGAAGTCTTTATAAAGATTTTATCTGTGTCATGCTAGGTTTTAAATATGAGCGATATCATCTCAGCAGAACATATTGAACATACAATCCTTATGATTCGGGGATATAAAGTCATCCTTGATAATGATCTTGCTTCACTATATGGAGTAGATACAAAAATCCTTAATAAGGCCGTGAGGCGTAATATTTTACGTTTCCCTTCTGATTTTATGTTTCAGCTTACAAAGGAAGAGTATGAAAACTTGAGGTTCCAATTTGGAACCTCAAGTTATGGTGGGCGACGTTATTTACCTTATGTTTTTACCGAATACGGTGTAGCCATGCTCTCTAGTGTTCTGCGAAGTGAGCGGGCAATTTTAGTAAACATTGAAATTATGCGGACATTTGGCCGATTTCGGCGAATACTTTCTGCTCATAAAGGTCTTGCCCAACGCTTAGATGAACTCGAGAAGAAGTATGATAAAAGATTCAGAGTTGTATTTGAAGCCATTAAAGAACTTATGGAACCGTCGCCTGATCCTAAACAAAATCCAATTGGATTTACTCCATAATCTGCTATACTTACAGCTGAGGTAAAACTAATTTAATTTTTATGGGAAAATATGTTCTGCGTGGATTATTAATATCTTTCATTATTCCAATAGGAATATTTGTATATTTTTTAATAATGTCATTTTCAGCTGCAAATTATGAAACTGAGGGCTATACACTTTGGGCAGGAATCTTGTTAGCAGGGTACTCACTAGGAGTTTCCATTCCTCTCGGAATTCTAGGAGGTCTGCTATATGGCTCAACGAAAGGATAGGTCTAGTTATAGACAATTCTTCACTTTTACCCTATAATCATCGGTACTTAATAAGGCCATAGGCTATTTTTTATTATTGAATTAATTTATGCAACGGGATTATCCATTAGAGAAAGTCCGAAATTTCGGAATTATTGCCCATATTGACGCCGGAAAGACT
>JAIFWI010000002.1 GCA_019661945.1 Candidatus Parcubacteria bacterium
TGCCGCGCAACTGCAAATCTTGTTCGGCTAATTCAAAACCATTTTTGGCGAGTTTTAGTGCTTTCAAACGATCAATAGATGTTTTTGATTTCGTTTCTGAAAAGACATAGCAATAGGCTTGGTGATTGGAGCGGATAACTCTGCCGCGTAACTGGTGTAATTGAGAAAGACCAAAGCGCTCCGCGCCTTCAATGATAATCACAGTTGCGTTTGGCACGTTCACTCCAACTTCAATGACTGATGTGGCCACGAGAATATTAATTTTCCCTGTGGCGAAATCTTCCATGACGTCATCCTTTCCTGGTTTCCCTGGCCCGTTTCCTTTTACGGGCATCTTGCCGTGAATAATACCGATTTCAAATTCTGGAAAGACTTCTTTTTTCAGGCGCTTAGCTTCTTCAGTGACCGATTTGGCGTTCAAAGCTAATTCTTTTGATGGATCGGGTTCATTAATCCGTGGGCAAATAACATAGGCTTGCCGGCCGGCTTTAATTTCGGCTCGGATCTTTTCATATGTTTCTTGGCGGCGAGTTGGTGGGATGATATCAGTCAAGATTTCCTTGCGGCCTTGAGGCATCTGATCAAGCAAAGTTAAATCAAGGTCGCCATAAATAGTTAAAGCGAGTGTCCTGGGAATAGGCGTAGCAGTCATTGATAAAAGGTGCGGCATTTGTTTCTCTTTACGAGCCAATTTTTGACGTTGAATGGTGCCGAAGCGATGCTGCTCGTCAATAATGACGTAGGCTAGATGCTTAAACTTCACACTTGTTTGAATAAGCGAGTGAGTGCCAATCAAAATGGGGATTTCACCATTGGCTACCCATTTTAAAAGTTGGGTCCGGGAGATGTCCGTCCAGCTTTTTGGATTTACTTTGGAAGGAAATTTTTTACAGCCTGATGACGTAATCAAGCCAACAGAAATACCTAAATGGAAAAAATACTGAATAAAAGATTCAAAATGCTGCTTGGCTAAAATTTCGGTTGGACACATATAGGCCACTTGAAGAGCGCCAAATGTTTGATTATGCGGCCGAGTTGTAACAGCAGCAAAGGCAGTGGTCGCAGCCACGGCTGTTTTACCTGAGCCGACATCACCTTCAAGCAGGCGTGACATAGGGTGACCAGAGGCAAAATCTTTTAAAATATCGGCAATAGCTTTGCTTTGAGCCTCTGTTTCTTTAAATGGGAAGCGCGAGGTAAATTTCTGGATATCCTCAGGGCTTTTTTCAATAACAAAGGCCGGACTTTTTTCCATTTCTAAACGATCTTTTTGTTTTCGAAGTTGGATGAAAAAAACTTCTTCAAAAGCAAAACGTTTACGAGCTGACTCGGCATCTGCTTCTTTGCGGGGAGTATGAATCCAAATCAGAGCCGTTTTTAATCCTGGCAAATTATATTTTTTAAGAATCTCTTCAGGAATTGGATCAACGAGTGTTTCCAGAACTCCTGAAGCAAAGATTTTCTGGATAGCATGGTAAAGCCACTTTGAAGTAATACCTTGAGTTTCGGAATAGGTGGGCAGAGGACTGGCGGCTTCATGCGATTCACCAAAAAGAGAAGATCCGGCCACAGACGGCGGCGCATCAGTCACTTGAAATTCCGGATTAGAAAGATAGAGGAAGCCTTTTTTGCTTTGGGAAATCTTGCCGGTAAATCGGGCATAGGCGCCTTCGGGCAACATTTTGGCAATATACGGCTGATGAAACCAAACGACTTGAAGTTTGCCGGTAGAATCCTGAAGTTCGCCTTTTGCCATGGGAATTCGGGAGCGAAAGCCTTTTTTTAATTCCAGACCGGTAACCTGACCATAGACTGAAGCTGTCTCACCATGCACTAGGTCGGTAATATTTTTAACCTCGCCCATATTGATATAGCGGGTTGGAAAGTAATACAAAATATCCTGGACAGTGTGTAGGCCAAGGCGTTTCAACCCTTTTTTTTGAGTATCGAGCAGGCGAAATTCTTCTAATATTGTAGAGCCGAGGTTCATATTATAGTATATCAAATTTCTGACCCCTTTTGACTATAAAACCCTCATTTTGAAGAGCAGAAATATTCTTTTGAAATTGCTCTGAGGTAACCTTAACATTGTTGAGTTCAAGAAAAGATAAAATACTTTTTTGAGTCTGGGGCTTCAAAGTTATAGCTTTCAGAATGGTTGAGCGAATCTGGCGGTTCGAGCCTATAAAACTTGATTGCTTTGTATAATGCCGGCTCTGTTTATTTAAATTACCATGAGTTTTCTTGAGCATCACACCATAATCCATCAAGGCATGATACCACTCCCTAGGATTATTTTTATCCAATGTCTTTTCAACAAGTAACAAGATATCGGCGTCAGCCACGAGAGGTAAAGTGCCAGAAGCAGGGGAAGGTGCCGCGCGACTTGCAGCTTGCGAAACGAAGCGCGGCACCTTCCCTTGCTTCTTATAAAAATAAATAAAAACCGTGCGGATGTTGGTTTCGATAATAGGGAAGGGTTTATTAAATGCAAAAGCCATGATGGCGCCGGCGGTGTACGGACCGATGCCGGGTAATTCTAATATTTTTTCGTAATTGGCTGGAAGTTTGCCATTATATTTTTCGCAAATGATGGCCGCCGCGCGCTTGAGCGCAAGCGCGCGGCGATTATATCCTAATCCTTGCCATATTTTCAGAACTTTCTGAAGCGGCGCATCTGCCAAATCTTTGAATGTGGGGAAGTGCTCGAGCCACTCTTCATACTTCTTTACAACTCTGTCAGTCTGAGTCTGCTGGAGCATGATTTCCGAGACCAGAATCTTGTAGGGATCTTTAGTCTCTCGCCACGGAAAGGCCCTTTTATGAGCTTTGTAGTACTTCCATATGGTATTTCTGAATTGTCTGGTATTTATCAACATGTGCGACCATATCCTACCATGATATACTCAATGTATTATCATATAAGTAAAGGCTTATGGAGACCCAACAACCACAACAAGTTCCTGTAGAAAATAAAGTAAGGAAACCTATTATTTATACCTCCGATCCAGCAGAAGATAATATTTGCGACAGCTGTCAGTAATCAAAAAAATTAAGCAGAAAAAGAGCCTCGCGGGAGCGGGGCTTTTTGCTGATTGGAGAAGTCGTAAGTGCTACCAGTCCACGATTTGCTGGCTAACTAGAAAATCGTGAACGAGCACCTTGTCGCCTCGCTTCGGTTTTTGGCTCCGGGCGATCTTGAGCAACTTCATCAGGCGGACGAAGATTGTGCTGAGATCGGACAGTTCGGAAGCTCGATTTCGCATACGTCCTCCGTGTTGAGGGTTTGCCGTTCCTGAATTTAGCTTAGCAGAAATAGTAAATTAGGCAAGGCTGAGCTTACTTCATCTTCAGAATTTGGGCTTGATAGATTGTGGCGATGACTTGAATACAGCCCATGACAATAAAGAGAGTACTGAAAGGAAATCGGCTGACAATAAGGCCGCCGATGATGATGGCGATGCCAGTGGTGATTTGAAATTCGCCGCCGGCCAAGCCCCAAGTGAAACCGGCCCGTTTTCGATCTTCATGCTGAGCATATAAGGCATTCCAGGTTGGCGTTGAAAGAGCGGCCGCTAAACCAAGGCCTGCTTGAAGTAAAAGTAATTGCTTTGGTGTCTCGATAAAAAGATATCCGAAAGTAAAAATTGCATTCAAGGCATAGCCCATAACTAAAAGCCACTCCTTATTAGATCTATCTGAAAATCGGCCAATAATAATGGTTAAGATGCCAGTGACAATAAGATAGGTCGCCCAAGCACTTGTGATATTTAAAATATCTCCTCCGAGTCTCTGGGTAAATATAGCCAAGAGCGGACCAAACATACCTTCGCCAAGAAACCATAAATTTGCACCGTATAACAAAACTGCAATCTTTCTATTCAACTTCGGCGTCAGCATCGTAAAAATCATTTCTCTATTATAGCAGAGTCAGAATATTATGCGGAGACGGTGGGATTCGAACCCACGAGAGGTTTTACCCCCTACCTCGTTAGCAGTGAGGCGCTTTCGGCCGCTCAGCCACGTCTCCATTTACTACAGTACAAGAAATCTATCATATTTCAGGAGTGAATGAAAGGAAGTAGAGTGTGTACTTGACCTTTGGTATTAATGTGATATAATGAGTTTTGGAATCAACAAGTAACTGAGTTTGTTTACCAAAAAAGGAGACGTCATGGACAAGGTAGTTCTGACTGTTGCTGTGCTCGGGCTCGTTGTGTGGCTGAGCTCACTCGTGGACAAGGGCTGCTCCGGCAAGAAGGATGCCCCGCCGAGTACACCGCCTGCAGTTGTCCGAAAGCAGCCTGCGGTCAGAATGGCCCGGGTGCCGATCGAGAACAAAACGTCGGTGCCGCAGCAGTTCGATGCCGAAGGTGTCCCCGAGACGACCATCGCGCCGAAGTCCAAGCTCTACGTTGAATTGCCGGTCACAAAGGAGTTCAACGGCTTCAAGACGGTCCGCTACAAGATCGACGGCAAACCCAAGAAGATGTCCTGGCTTCTCGACTAGGACACACCCAAACAAAGACCCTTATCGTCGCTTCGCGATGATAAGGGTCTTCTGCTTTATTAATGAGCAATACTAAAGGCGATAACGTTTCTAGCTCCTGATTTGAGGAGCGTAGTTTTTGCTTCGAGGATAGTAGAACCAGTTGTGGTGACATCATCAAGCAGAATTATATTTCTCTTTTTTATTTTTTCTGGTTCTAAGACTGCAAAACAACCTTTCAAATTTTTCAGGCGTTTTGATTTTGAGAGTTTAGTCTGGGCTTCGGTATGACGAATTTTTTTCAATATATTTTTTTCGAGCATAAATGATCTATTTCTATCTTTTGCTTGAAGAGCCGTAGCAATCATTTCAGTTTGATTCCAGCCTCGTTCTTGGAGACGTTGGCTTGAAAGGGGAATGGGAATAAGCAGAGGATCAGTAAAGCCTGAAAACAAGGCTTCATCGGCTAGGTATTCAATGATTTCATCATACAGAATGTCAGCTAAAAGTCTGGCGAGTGTGTTGTTGCCGCGATATTTTAATTCCCATAATGTTTTTTGAACTAAGGGATGTTTATAATTGAAAATACTGACAATATCAGCTGAAATCTGCTCAAGTGCTTGTGGCGCTTCCGAAATAAAATCTTCAGCTGTCATTTTTTCGATTCTTTCAATATCAATAGGTTGAGGAAATAGTATGTCAATGAAATAGTGTAGGAAATTCATATATATATAGTAGCGATAGGTGTTAAAAACTTCTTAAAGACTAATTCATCTGTGGTATACTACTTTTGTAATGGCAAACTTTTTTAAGAAGCTTTTTGGTGGAACAAATGCCAGTGTATTGGGTATTGATATTGGATCAGCAGCTATTAAAATTGTTCAACTTCGAAAGAAATCTGGCCAGGCAGTTCTCGAAACATATGGCTCACTTGCTCTTGGACCATACGGTAATGTTGAAATTGGCCGCTCACCAAACTTGCCGCCCGAAAAGATTATTGAAGCGCTCATTGATGTTTTGCGTGAATCACATGTCTCAACAAATCAAGCTGGATTAGCCGTGCCCTATGGGGCTAGTCTTATTTCAGTAGCAGAATTGCCCGAAGTAGCTGAAGCAGAGCTTATGAAAATTATTCCTTTTGAGGCGCGTAAATATATTCCTGTGCCGCTTTCAGAAGTGATGCTTGATTGGATGATCATTCCTAAAGCTGTAGGAGCGGCCGATAAAACTCGTCAGTTACAGCAGCCACAGCCTCAATCTCAGGCTCAAGCAGGAGTTGAGCCAGCTCAGGCACCGCCTTCTCAAGTACAAAAAACAATAGAAGTACTTTTAGTGGCAATGCACAATGAAACTATTTCTCGTTATCAATCAATTGTCACTCAGGCTGGTCTCAATGTCAGTTTTCTTGAAATAGAAGCATTCAGCAATATTAGATCAGTCCTTGATCAGGGTGCAACAAGTGAAATGCTTATTGATATAGGCTCAGCCACGACAAAAGTATATATCGTTGAGAAGGGGATTATTCGTACACCTCATCTTGTTAATCATGGTTCGCAGGACGTAACTATGGCTCTTTCTTCAAAACTTGGAATTTCCGTCGAGGAAGCTGAAGTCTTGAAACGAGGCCTGGTCAAAGTGCCAGAAGGACAGCAAAAGGATGTTGGTGAAGTGATTTTGCAGGCGCTTGAACCGCTTTTCTCAGAAATTAATCAGGTCTTATTGAGTTATCAGAAGCGCTATAATAAGGATATTGCTAAAACTTCCATAGTTGGTGGCGGTGCCCGTTTAGCTAACCTCCTTACTTTTGCCGAATCAAGAATTAGAACAAATGTTGTTCTGGGCAATCCTTTTGGAAAAACCCTAGCCCCGGCCTTTTTGGAGCAAGTACTCAAAGAAACTGGACCTGAATTTGCCGGAGCAGTGGGCGTTGCCCTAAGGAAACTGCAAGAACAAGGTTAAGTGGAAAACTCGTACTAGACCTGTAGAGCTTTGTGATACAATAGAATATACATGGAGGGTAAATTTCAAACATCATTCATTCCAAAAAAATCTGGAGGTGGTCAGCCTTCGTATGTCACGCCTGTCAGGACCATAAATTTCTTTACCCTGACAATTATAATTATTTTTGCCACGGTTGTTCTGCTTTCAGCCGGAGTTTATGGTTATAAATGGATGCTTAACCGTAACAATGAAGAAATCAAAGATGAGTTAAGCGCAGCTCTTGATGCTCTCAGAAAAGAAAACATCGCAGAGCTTGGCAGACTCGACTCAAGAATTGAAACAGGTAAAACACTTCTTGGTGAACACGTAGCTCTATCTGAATTCTTTACGTTTTTGAGTAAATCAACGCTACAAAATGTTCGCTTTACAAATTTTAGATACAGCCTGACCGGCGATCAGAAAATAACAGTCAGTATGAATGGTATGGCCAGAAACTTCTCTTCCTTGGCCCTTCAGATAGATGAATTTTCAGCCACAACATCACAAAAGTATATAAAGGGCCCGGTATTTTCCAGTTATAGTTTAGACAAAGCAGGCAATGTTTCGTTTGTGTTTACTGCTGTGGTTAATCCTGAGTCAATTTTGTATAAGGAGCTTTTTAAAGAAGAACAATGAAACTCTTAACCCCTTTATTTTTAATAGTTTTTGCCGGAGCGATACTGTATTTCTTTACCTATCCTTGGTATCAGGAAATTCAGGTACTTCGGGCAGAAATAGTTGAGAACCAGGATTCACTTGATCGGGCAGAAAGAGCAAAAACATCGCTCGCTCAAAAAAGAACTCTCTATGATACTTTTTCTGATGAAGATAAGGCTAAACTTGAGACATTCCTTCCAGATAAAGTAGATGATGTTCGCTGGATCGTTGATCTGACCTCGATTACCCGACGCAATAATGCGACACTAAGCGACATTAGAGTGTCCGAAGACTCGCGAGGTTCAACAGAAAGCCCTGTTGGAGTAGTAACCGCGACATATAAAGTCAGTCTGCCATATGCTTCCTTTCTTAAATATCTGGCAGATTTGCAGAAGAGTTTAAAATTTACTGACATTAGTTCTGTTGATTTTGCTTCGTCAGTCACCGGTACAACGTACGACTACATTGTTAATCTTAAAACCTATTGGTTAAAATAATATTATGTACGAGCACCACACAATAAGTAAAACAAAAGTCAGCCTCATCGTTCTCTTCCTTGTTGGTGTCTGTATTGGCTACGATCAATTATTTGTTAACCGAGTTACCGCGCAGGAGACGCCATTGTCAGCACTTACTGTGGAATCATTGAGTATTATTAATAAGATTGAAGCTCTGAAGCTCGATAATAGTATTCTGAATGATGAAGCTTTTATGAGTCTTGAAGACTACTCTGTCCTCATCGAAAAGGAACCTGTCGGACGTCCTAATCCATTTGCACCCTTTACTGGTCAAGTAAGCCAACCACGAGGGCGCTAACTATAAGCCCTTATGACACTGCTAGACGCTCTTGCAGAAAAAAAACTAATCTCTAAAAGCCAGGCTGCGGAAATTCGAGAAGAAGTAGAACGCGGCGACAAAACCCTTGAGATTGCACTCAAGGATAGAGGCATTACCGAAGAACAAATTCTGATAGTTAAATCAGAAGTGTTGGAGGTGCCGGTCCGGACTATTCAGAATGTGGAGACCTTACAGTCATCGGTACTCGATTACATTCCTGAAGAATCGGCCATTCACTATAAATTTATTCCACTCGGAGTAAAAGATGGTGTGCTTGAAGTTGGACTTGTTGATCCTGACAATATTGAAGCTCGGGATGCTCTAAGCTTTATTTCCACAAAAGTAAATATGCCCTATAAGGCATATCTCATTTCTCAGACTGATTTTGAGAAAGTATTGGGGGCGTATCGAAATTTAGCTTCTGAAGTAACAAAAGCTCTGGATGATTTGGATTCAGAACTTAAGGGTACAACCCCTGCCCAAGAAGACAAAGTTTCAAGTACAAAGCCTGGAGAGGGAGCAAAGGGAAAAGAGAATAATGATGATACAAAGATTGTTGAAGATGCGCCGGTAACAAAAATTGTAGCTACCGTTCTGCGTTATGCCAGTGAGGGCAATGCTTCTGACATTCACATTGAGCCTATGCGAGATAATGTTCGAGTTCGATTTCGCGTTGACGGCATTTTAAATACCAGTTTAGTCCTGCCAAATAAAGTTCATGCAGCTTTGGCCGCCCGCATAAAAATACTTTCAAACATGCGTCTTGATGAAAAAAGAAAACCTCAGGACGGACGTTTTTCGGCAAAAATTGAAGGACACAAAATTGATTTCCGTGTTTCGACATTCCCGACATATTTCGGAGAGAAAGTCGTGATGCGTATCCTTGATCAGGAAAAATCTGTTAAAAATTTCGATGTCATGGGCCTGACTGAACGAAACTTAAATCTTATTAAGGCTGCTATCAAGAAACCATATGGTTTGATTCTTATTTCTGGTCCAACCGGTTCCGGAAAAACCACGACGCTCTATTCTATGTTGAGCCTTGTCGATCGTGAACGAAAAAATGTTCTATCCCTCGAAGATCCGATTGAATACAATATGGATGGTGTCAATCAGTCTCAGATTCGACCGGAAATCGGCTACACCTTTGCCAATGGTCTGCGTACTACCTTGCGTCAAGACCCGAACGTTATTTTGGTGGGAGAGATTCGAGATAAAGAAACAGCTCAGCTTGCCGTCCAGGCGGCTCTTACCGGACACTTGGTGCTTTCAACCATTCACACCAATAACTCTGTTGGTGTAATTCCGCGTCTCATTGATATGGGAGTTGATCCGTATCTTATTGCGCCGACGCTTGTTTTGGCTGTTGGTCAGCGTCTGGCGGCCATGCTTTGTCCTGGGGCTGGTAAAGAAATTCCGGTGGAAGGGAGCCTGAGAGTTCGAATAGATAAGCAATTTGAAGATTTACCAGCCGAAATTAGGAAACAAATTCAAATCCCGGCCACTATACGGGAAGTTGAGCCAACCTCAGAATGTCCAAGCGGTACACGCGGCAGAGCACCTGTCTTTGAAATGTTTGAAATGGATAAAGACATTGAGCGAGCCATATTATCCAATGCCACGGAGCTCGAAATTTCAAAAATCGTTCGCCAGAAAGGCATGCTTAACATGCGGGAAGACGCTTGGCTCAAGGCTTTTCGGGGGGAACTGCCTATCGAGGAGGTAAACAAATTGTAAGCTGTGGTATACTAAAATCATGGATACTCAACCGAAATACAAAGTTTTTCTGATCGATGATGACACCTTTTTACTGAATATGTATTCGCTTAAATTTTCAAAAAGTGGTTTTGAAGTGAATACTGCCCAGACCACTCATGAAGCTTTGCAGAAAATCAAACAAGGATATGAGCCAGACATCATGTTAATTGACATTATTATGCCCGGAATGGATGGTCTTGAGATGCTTTCGGAAATACGCAAAGAGAATCTTGCCCCAAAGGCAACCGTAATCATGCTTACTAATCAAAGTGATACCACGGACATTGAAAAAGCAAAAGGTCTTGATGTGGATGGGTATATTGTTAAAGCCACTACTATTCCATCAGAAGTTATAAGCGATGTCGTGGAAATTCATAAAAAACATACACAATCATGAATCAAGGTGCATATAAAAAAGTAGTAGATGATCTTATTGATGTTATCGTAAAGGAAGATGGTTCGGACCTTCACTTGTCTGAAGGACGAAGTCCGGCCGTTCGTGTATCAGGTAGTCTGGTGCTTCTCGATAAATTTCCAGCTTTTAGTCAGGATGATATGCATGGCATATTGGATCATTTAATGACTCCTGAAAGTAAGCAGATGTTTATCCAAAATAAAGAAGTAGATTTTTCATATTCACATCAAGACACGCGTTTTCGAGGTAATGGTTTCTATCGACAGGGCATGATCGGTATAGCTCTGCGTCTTATTCCGCACAAGATTAAAACGTTGGCAGAGTTAAATCTGCCGCAAATTCTTGAAACATTTACCCGCAAAACCCAGGGTTTTTTCCTGGTTGTCGGACCGGTAGGTCAGGGTAAGTCTACAACCTTGGCCGCTATGATTGAACTGGTTAATCAAGAGCGTCTTGAACATATTCTGACTATTGAAGATCCGATTGAATATATTTATGAGCCAAAGAAGTCAATCATTGATCAGCGTGAAATTCGGATTGATACTCGGGATTTTCACACAGCACTTTTCTCAATGTTCCGACAAGATATTAATGTCTGTCTAGTTGGGGAAATGCGTGACCCCGAGACGATCGCAACGGCAGTGACCGCGGCTGAAACGGGCCACCTTGTTTTTTCAACTTTGCACACCAATAACGCTTCTCAAACAATTGATCGTATTATTGACTCCTTCCCAGCCGATCAGCAGTCTCAAATTCGTATGCAATTGGCCGGAAGCTTAACAGGAATTTTTTCCCAACGCTTGATACCGAGAATTTCAGGCGGACTTATTCCAGCCTATGAGCTTCTCATTAATAATAGTGCTGTTGCAAACCTTATTCGTGAACGCCGTACGCATGAGCTCAATAGTGTCATTGAAACCGGTTCTCAACTTGGAATGATTGATCTTAATCGTTCTTTAGCGGAATTGGTTAAGGCCGGGGAGATAAGCGTTGAAAATGCCTACCGATATTCATTGAATCCGAAAGTCTTGGAGAAAATGTTATAAAGTAAGTGACGAGGCGCGTATGTTATTTAACTACAAAGCAATTGATACAACAGGTGCGTCACGTGAAGGCGCAATCGAAGCAGTCACCGTTGATGTGGCCATTAATTCTCTTCAGCGAAGAGGCTTAATTATCTCATCGATTAAATCTGCCGAAGAGGCTCTGCCCCTTCTTCAAAGAGGATTAAGTTTCTCCTTTCTTAAACGTGTCAGCAATAAAGACATCGTTATTCTCTCACGCCAATTGGCTATTCTTTTTGAAGCTCAAGTTTCAGCTTTGAGAATATTTCGATTGATTGCAGCCGAAATCGAGAACCCCATTCTTCAGAAAAGTTTGCTGACGGTTGCGGAAGATATTCAAGGTGGTAGTTCGATTTCTCGGGCTATGCAAAAACATCCGAAAGTATTTTCAGATTTTTATGTCAACATGGTTAGATCAGGAGAGGAATCTGGAAAGCTTAATGAAATATTCGGTTATCTTGCAGATTATCTTGATCGAAGTTACGAAGTGACATCAAAAGCTCGTAATGCCTTAATTTATCCGGCTTTCGTCATTACCATTTTCTTTGCGGTTATGGCCTTAATGTTTACGGTCATTATTCCTAAAATTGCCGCTATTATTCTTCAATCTGAGCAGAAAGTTCCATTTTATACCCAAGTTGTACTCTCGATTTCTGCTTTTATGGTTAATTATTGGTGGCTGATTCCTATTATTCTCGGCGGCGGCGGTTTCGCTCTCTATCAATACTTTAAAACTGAAAAGGGAATGGAGACGATGGACTCTTTGAAACTCAATGTTCCTTATATTGGAACACTTTTTCACAAATTATATTTATCACGCTTGACCGACAATATGCACACTATGCTTGTTTCCGGTATTCCTATGGTTAAAAGTCTAGAGATTACCTCAGCGGTTGTTGGTAATAGAGTGTATCAAAGAATTCTTGATGCATCAGTTGAAGGTGTACGTGCCGGCAGCTCACTTTCAGATGCTATGGCCCGCTATCACGAAATCCCAGGTATTATTATTCAAATGATTAAGGTTGGTGAAGAATCCGGAGAACTCGGCAATATCTTAAAGACAATGGCTAAATTTTATCAGCGAGAAGTGATGAATGCCGTCGACACGCTTGTCGATCTTATCGAACCGGTGATGATTGTAACACTTGGTCTTGGTGTCGGTATTCTCTTGGCATCAGTCCTTATGCCTATCTACAACTTGGCAAGCGGGTTTTAACACCCCTCCTGCTTTGCAGTGCTCCCCTCAAGGGGAGAATGATAAAATCAATCTCCCTTTGAAGGGAGTGGCCGCAGGCCGAGGGATGTTGTTGCTTTATTGATTTTTCCTATAACATTATCTATATCTTTTTCAACCTGATTATTACTAAATCTCAAAAAAGTAATGCCAAAAGATTCTAATTGTCCTTGTCTGAATGTATCCGCTTCTATTTTTAATCTGTGAATTTGTCCATCAACTTCAATTGCTAGCTTTAATTCTTTACAATAAAAATCTAGAATGTAATTCCCAATGGGTTTTTGACGTAAAAACTGATATCCTCGAATCTGTTTACCTTTTAACCTATTCCAGAGCAATACCTCGGCCAAGGTACTGTTCTTTCGAAGCTCTCGTGAATGCTCTTTGAGCTTGTGATTATATGGAATTATGTCCATTAATATAGAGTAACAATGATATATGAAATATTTCTAAAAATCCCCCTTAGAAGGGGGCAACCGCTTCAGGCGGAGGGGATGTTCTTAAATTACTTATCCACATACCCTCCTTCTCCAGCAGAGCCTGCTAGACTATAATAAGAACATTAGTCACACGACTTATCCGTCTACCTTCGCCACGTGGCGAACGGCGGAAGCGGACGGTCGATTTAAATAAGTAATTATAATTATAATGAAAAATATACGAAAAGGTTTCACTTTGATCGAGTTGCTGGTTGTTATCGCCATCATTGGTATTCTGTCTGCAGTCGTTTTGGCTTCTTTGAACAACGCTCGAGATAAGGGATCAAATGCGGCTATTAAATCAACAGTTAATAATGCTCGCGCACAAGCAGAGCTTTACTATGATAGTAACCTTCAGTCATATGGTGCTGTTTGTAACAACGGAGCATTAGCTGGTGGTGTGAAAGGTATCTACGATATGAAACTCGGTGCTTCAAACGCCGGTGGTGGTGTCATTGGTACTGACGTAAAGTGTGCTGTAAGTTCTACCGGTGACGCTTGGGCATTGGAGTCAAAATTGAAAGGAACACCTACAACATATTATTGTGTTGATTCAACAGGTAATGCTACAACAACCACGGCCACAGGTATTGGTGATGGTACTTTGGGAGCAGGTCCAGCAATAACTGCTAATGCAATTTGTAGCCCGATCATCTAGTCTCAGTTTGGTAGTACGGTGATATGTTACCGTAAGTAAAAATCCCCAGATTGGGGATTTTTACTTGGTTTCTTTGTTTTCTTTCTGATATACTTGAGGTATGAAAAGAGGCTTTACCTTGATTGAATTGCTCGTAGTTATTGCTGTTATTGGTGTTCTCTCTGCTACTGTTTTAGCTTCTCTTAACAATGCTCGAGAAAAAGGATCCAATGCAGCTATTAAATCAAGTATTAATAATGCTCGTTCTCAGGCTGAGCTATACTACGCCGATAATACTTTGAGTTATCTTAATGTCTGTAACACTGGGGTTTTGGCAGGCGGTTTAACAAAAGGCATTTATGATTTGGCTCTGAACGCCGCAAGTTCCAATGGTGGAGTTGTCGGTACGGATGTACTGTGCGCTTCAGATGCAAATACTTGGGCTCTTACTGCACGACTGAGGGGTACGCCTATTAATTGGTACTGTGTCGATTCGACAGGTGTTGCTACAACATCGATCATAGCTAATGATGTCGCGGCCGGTGCCGACTATACTTGTGCGGTTGATTGATACTCGTAATGATTTATCTCTTCGGGATTTTTCTTTTTATTCTTGGCACAACTATCGGTAGTTTTTTAAACGTCGTTATATATCGATACAATACCGGTATGGGGGTGAATGGGCGGTCCCAATGTTTTTCCTGTGGTAAAACGCTGCAATGGTATGAACTTATTCCGCTGTTTAGTTTTATCTTCTTGAGAGGGAGGTGCGGTCAATGCCAAAGTAAAATCTCCTGGCAGTATCCTTTAGTTGAGTTAACGACGGGTTTAGTATTTCTACTGTTTTTTTTGAAAATAGTCGGTACCCAAATTGTCACACCTGCATTAATAGGTCTTTTACTGTATTCTTTAGTCATAGCCAGCATTTTTATTGTTATCTTTGTATACGATCTCAAACATAAAATTATTCCTGATGGTTTAGTTATTGCCTTGAGTGTCTTCGCTCTTATAAGTCTCTTTGTTACTCCGGAATTTACCTTTCAAAGGCCAAGCATTTTAGCCATTCTGGCCGGACCGATATTAGCAGCGCCTTTTGCCCTCCTGTGGCTTATGTCACGAGGACGCTGGATGGGCCTTGGAGACGCGAAGCTTGTACTTCCTATGGGCTGGTTTTTAGGCCTTACATATGGTTTTTCAGCAATTATCATCGCTTTTTGGATTGGGGCGATAATTGGTGTGGGGCTTATCCTCTTGTCAGGGAAGCTCGGCGCTATTACAATGAAGAGTGAAATTCCATTTGCGCCATTTCTTATCATTGGCTTCCTGCTTGTCTATTTTTTGGGACTTAACGTTTTTAACCTCAGTACATTCTGGGGAATATACTATCTATGAAACATATAAAAAGATTAAGAGCCGGATTTACGTTCGTTGAACTGATAGTCAGTGTCGCTATTATTTTGATTATTTCTTCTATTGTTCTTTTCCAGTACAAAGAATACAACAATGATGTAACACTCAAAGGAATCTCCAATGAAATAGCATTAGCTCTCCGTGAGGCTCAGGTCTATGCTACAAGTGGTCGAGAGTTTAAGCCAAACACTAATGTATTTAAACTCCAATATGTCCTGTTGTTCGACAAGGCCAACAAGAGCTATAGCTTGTACGGCGATGCTGACGGTGATGGGCAGGTTGTCGCTGATCAGGCAAGTGAGATCTTAGTGAATTACACACTTCGACCGGGATATACGATGGACTTGTGTATGAAAAACACAGAAGAAGGGAACTGTATTAATGCCAATCAGACGACACTATTTGTTGGATTTCCCTACAAAGATTTTCAGGCGACTATAAAGCAAAGTGATACAGTCCCTAATGATCCTTCTATAAAGTTTGCAGAAATTATCATCTACAAAATTGGCCAAACACCGCTTCAGGGCGTTTCAGTGCGTATTGAGTCCACAGGACTAATTGAAAATTAAATTGTATACTTACTATTGATGAGATCGTATATGAGTTCTCGATATAATAACAAAGGGTTTACGCTTGCAGAGGTTCTGGTAGCTCTGGCAATTTTTGGTTTTGTGGTTATCATGGGATCCGGTACACTTGTGGCTGTCTCGAATACAAATTACAGCGCTCAGGTATCCCGAAAGACAATTGATAATATTGATTTTATTCTTGATGACATAGTCCGTGAAGCCCGATTCGGCAAAGATTATCATTGTGAAATTACAGAAACGATCAACGATGCTACACCGAAAGATTGTGATAAGGGGCATCAATCATTTGCCCTAACTCGACTTGATAATGGATACATTGTTAGATACGCCACCTCGAGTATTTCTCAGCCAGATGGCAGTAAAAGGTCTGCCCTTATGAAACAGGTAATAGATCCAAATAATCCAGCGCATCTTGACCCGAATCATCCTGATTATCCTAAAGCAATTCAAATTTCTGCAGATAATATAGATATTAAACACCTTCGTTTTTATGTGTCCGGTTCTGGTGTGTCTGATGGTTTGCCCGCACAGGTGCTTGTATCAATCCAGGCTGAATTAAAGAAAGGAAGTAAATATCAGACGAGTATTAATCTTCAAACCACGATTGCCCAGCGGGCATCAGATAATTGATATGAGTACCACTATGCCTACAAAAAAGGGATTTACACTGATTGAAACACTTGTAGCTGTTACCGTCTTATCTATGGCTCTCATTCCGCCGATTTATACTGCATATCAAAGTGTTATTGCTACAAACTTTGCCCGCGACCAGATGATTGCCAGCTACTTGGCTCAGGATGCCATGGATTATATTATTGCTAAAAAGAATCAAAACATTATTGCTTGTACGAATGCTGGTGATGATGGAATTCAGGGCGGAGGGGGGATAAATGATGATGATAAGGGCCAAGATAGTGTCAATGATTATCCTTGTGATGAATATGGTCAAGGTCTCGGCAGGGACTGGCTGGCTGATTTAGATTTGTGTAATGCTACCGGTGTAGCTAATGCCAATAAAAAATGTGTTGTTGATACAACCAGGGAAAAAGACCAGCCTTATGTATATACCTTTCTGCCTACCTGTGTTGATGGAACAAGTTCTGACTGTTATATCTACTTCGACAAAGAACGCAATTTATATCGCCATAGTAATGTTATTACCGAAGTAACTAATCCGGCAAACAAACAACAAACAAAATTTAGACGATATGTTAGTTTCAAAACATTGTCCGGAGGCAATGAAGCTGCAGTAGCGGTCGTGGTGAAGTGGAAAGCTCAAGGATTTACTACCGATGACTCTGTTACGGTCAGGTCAAATATTTTTAATGTTAAACCATGATGTCGACATACTCCAAAAATACCAATAAAGGCTTCACACTCTTTTTTGCCATTATTGTCATTAGTATTGTCCTTTCAATCGGCATTTCACTTTCATTAATTGCTCTTAAAGAAACTTCTCTAGCTGCAATTCGTCGAGAATCACAACTTGCATATTATGCTTCAGAATCAGGTACCTCATGCGCTCTGTATTGGATTCTTAACGAATTTAGGACAAATGCTACACCATCAAGTATAGGTATGACCTGTAATGGTGCGCCGCTACAATCAGTTGGTAATAGTGGCACATATGTATTTGATTATGCCGGTGCAGGTGAAGTTCCTCCATTTCCCTATGAATCAGAAGTGCGGCTGACTGGCGGAGGCTCTACATGGGAAATTGAGTCCGAAGGACGTAACCGGACCGGTAATGTCGCTATTAAAACTCAACGAAGCCAAAGGACGCGAGTTTCTCCAGGTACTGTCGGACAGGCGAATGACATTATCTTTGCTATTGATCACTCAGGTAGTATTTGCCAAGCTCTCTGGCCAGATAATAATGCATTTGTTGGTGATGAAACCACACCAGATGGACTTGTGGGAGTACCTAGAAGTATTTTTGCATATAATGACGGTCATTACCGTTATGAATTGGAACGTCGAAACTGTAATCAGCATAAAGCTATGCGCAGTTCTGCTTTGTGGCTCTTAGATAATCTTAATCCCGATCCAACTAATGTTACGAACGGCAACCGAGTTGGAATTATTACATTTGCCGGTGTTGGACAGCTCAATGGTAGTCACAGTGCCGCTAAAGTAGCGGAACAATACTACTATGCACCAACCTTTGGCCAGCCAAAAATTCAAACTCACCTTGATGCTGCAGAAATAACGAGCAAAAATACAATTGAACAAGATGCAAGTAATTTCTTACAGATTTCATATGGTGATGGTACCAATATTACCGATACAATTGAGCTCGCAATATGTGAATTTACCGGCAAAAAGCTTAATGCTGCGAGCTATACTTCACCATGTACCACAAATGATATTGATGGTACTGGTAGTACTCATGATCGGCTTAATAATGGACCACTATACGATAATCCACCCGTCGATATCAATTATCCGGACTCGCTCATTATTTTCACTGATGGAGGTCAAAATGTTTTGAAAGAGGGAAGCAATAGACGATTCTTGTTGAATAATCAAGTGCAGAATGAATGCGATACATCATGGCAGCAGCTTGTTGATAAAGCAGCCGAGGCAAAGGCTCTGGGTATAAAAATATATGTTGTGGCTGTGGGTGATGTTATCAATGATTATGGCTGTTGGGATTCACGAGATAATGGCCGACAACTTCAGGCATCATTAAATGATGATTATGGTAATAGGATTATCAAAGATATATTTAAAACCGAAATTGCCTCGCCTGAGACCGTTGATGCAGATGGTAAGACCAAAAAGTATTTTTACTTTGTTAGTGAATACTGTGAACAAAATCCAACCGTTCCTTCCGACTGCAAGGATGATCAACTCCGCAATACTTTTAGCGAAATCGTTAAAACATCCGGATTGGTTATAACTGTTCTCGAGTAAGCCACTTCTCTAAGTAAGTCTTGTATAATTTTACGTGCATAGTAGTATGCGCTTATGGCAACTGATATTCCTAAGGATATACGACAGCGACTAGATAAATTACGCCAAACGATTGAAAAACATCGGTATCTTCAGCATGTCGAAAACAAGGAGGAGATTTCGGCTGAGGCCTTGGATTCATTGAAAGATGAATTAGTCAGACTTGAAAAAGAATATCCGGAGCTCGTCACTGCCGATTCGCCCACTCAACGGGTAGCGGGGGAACCATTGCCTGAGTTCAAGAAAGTTCCGCACAAAGTAGCCCAGTGGTCGTTTAATGATGCTTTCACCGAAGGCGATATTCGTGAATTTGATGCCCGGGTCAGACGCTTTTTGAAGGGGGCATTAAAAAAAGATGCAGAACCTACATATACTACTGAATTAAAAATTGACGGCCTTAAGGTCGTGCTCGACTATGAAAGGGGCGTCTTAAAAACTGCTGCTACCCGCGGCAATGGCAAAATCGGTGAAGATGTGACCATGAATGTCCGGACCATTGAATCGGTGCCGCTCCGATTGAAAAGGGAAGTAGACATTATTGTCGAAGGCGAAATATGGCTCGGCAAGAAAAATTTTGAAAATCTGAATAAAACTCGGGTGGCTAACGGCGAAGAACCATTTGCTAATCCGCGTAATGTGGCTGCCGGTTCTATTCGGCAATTGGATCCAAAACTCGTTCAAGCCCGCAAACTCGATACCTTTATATATGATGTGGCTCGTTCAAGTGAAAAAGTGCCGGAACGACAGAGTGAAGAACTCCAGTATCTCCAATCTCTAGGCTTCAAGGTTAATCCTCATTTTAAAAATCTCAAAACCATAGATGAGGTTATTGCCTATTGGAAAAAGTGGGAAAAAGAATCCAAAAAGGAGGATTATCTTATTGATGGGGTAGTGGTGAAAGTCGATGAAAAAGAATACCAAGATATGTTGGGTTATACCGGCAAAGCACCGCGTTTCGGTATTGCTTTTAAGTTTGCCGCCGAGCAGGTCACGACGGTGGTTGAAGATATTAAACTTCAAATTGGTCGGACAGGGGTGCTGACGCCTGTAGCCGAACTTCGGCCGGTGCTAGTGGCTGGTTCTACTGTCTCACGAGCTACGCTTCACAATGAAGACGAAATTAGACGGCTTGATGTTCGAATCGGTGACACAGTCGTGCTTCAAAAAGCCGGTGATGTTATTCCTGATATTGTAAAAGTAGTTACAGAATTACGCACAGGTAAAGAAGAAGTATATGTATTTCCAACAGTTGTGCCAGAGTGTGGAGGTGACGGTAAAATCGAGCGTATTCCTGGCCAAGCAGCCTGGAGGTGTGTCGCTAAGGATTCTTTTATTCAACAAAAACGTAAGCTGTATCATTTTACAAGCAAAGGCGCATTTAATATTGAAGGATTGGGACCGAAGATTATTGATGTTTTACTCGAACACAATCTTATTTCAAGTGCCGCAGATATTTTCAGCTTGAAACGCGGCGACCTTTTAGAATTGCCGCGCTTTGCCGAAAAATCAGTTGATAATTTATTGGAGTCTGTTGAAAAAGCGCGAACAGTACCACTTGCTCGATTTATTATTTCTCTTTCAATTCCACATGTTGGTGAAGAGACAGCATATGTCTTGGCCGAGCATTTTAAAAATATCGCTGAACTTCAGGAAGCTTCAGTTGAGGAATTGCAGGCAGTTGAAGGAATTGGAGATATTGTTGCCCGATCAATTGTTGATTGGTTCGAGCAAACAGCCCATAAAAAATTGTTACGCGATTTATTGAAGCGGGTCACTATCACCAATGAGCAAGTCAAAAAACAAAAAAGTAATCTTGCAGGCAAGACTTTCGTTTTAACCGGAAGTCTCGAGAATATGACTCGAGATGAAGCCAAGAAAAAAATTCGAGAGGCCGGCGGTAATGTTTCTGGTTCTGTTTCAAAGAAAACAGATTATGTTGTGGCTGGAGAGGAAAGTGGTTCAAAGGAAGAAAAAGCCCGAGAACTCGGAGTCAATATAATCTCAGAACAGGAGTTTTTGAAATTACTTAAATAGTGCTAGTATACCCTTATGATTTCTGTTGAAGAGATTCGAAAATTAGCGAGCTTAGCTCGGATTAAGCTTACAAAAGATGAAGAAGAGAAACTTTCCAAGGATATGGGAAATATTTTGGCCTATATTGAGCAAATTCAGGAAGTATCGGCTACAGTAGAGGAGTCAGAAAAGCCTTTGCTTCGCAATGTTATGAGAGATGATGCTGAGCCGCATCAGGCGGGAATTCACACTGAAGCATTATTAGCCGAGGCACCAAAGCGGGAGGAAAATTATGTGAAGGTGAAGAAAATTCTATAGTGAAATGATTAAATAAAAATTTCAATGGTCTGGCCCGCGCAGACGGGAGATCCGAGGACCTTGAAATTTATATTTAATCATGAAACTATCATTCCACTTATGATTGATTTGAAAAATCTGACAATAAAAAAAGCCCATGAGCACCTGGTCAAAGGTGATTTTTCGGCACTGGAATTGGCTAATGCCTACAAAGCTGAGGCAGTAAAACGAAATCCTGAAATAAATGCTTATCTCGAAATTTTTTCTGACATTGATGAACAGGCCAAAGCGGCTGACGATCGGATTAAAGCAGGAAAAGCAGACATGCTCACCGGCATTCCATTTGCTATTAAAGATATAATTCTCATCAAAGGCCGAATCGCCTCAGGTGCTTCAAAAATTTTGGAAAACTATCGAGCAACGTATGATGCAACCGTTATTAAAAAACTAAAAGACGCCGGAGTAGTTTTCCTAGGCCGGACAAACATGGACGAATTTGCCATGGGCGGTTCAAATGAAAACTCGGCATTTGGTCCAGTTAAAAATCCCCATGATACTTCACGGGTGCCGGGCGGTTCATCTGGAGGCAGTGCTGCCGCCGTGGCCATGGATGCAACCTTAGCGGCGCTAGGTACCGACACCGGTGGTTCAATTCGCGAACCAGCAAGTTTCTGCGGAGTAGTTGGACTTAAACCGACATATGGCGCAGTCTCACGCTTCGGCGTCATGGCTATGACCTCATCGCTTGATCAAGTTGGACCTTTGGCTAAAACGGTTGAAGATGCAGAAATTATTTTCAATACCATTAAAGGCCGTGATCCTATGGATTCGACATCATTTGAAATGAACGAAACTCGGCCGGAGAAAAAAGTGATTGGTGTACCCTTTGATATTTTGAAAGAGGGAATTGATAAAGATGTTTTAGAAAATTTTAATGCCTCACTCGAAGTATATAAAAAGCAGGGATACACTATTAAAGATATTGATTTACCGATGATGAAATATTCTTTGGCTGTGTACTATGTTATTGTGCCCGCAGAAGTTTCATCAAATACTGCTCGATATGACGGCGTAAAATATGGTCTCCATGTAGATGGTAAAGATTTGCCCGACGATTATCTTTCAACTCGGGCTCAAGGTTTTGGCCCAGAAGTTCGCCGAAGAATTATGCTCGGTACCTATGTTTTATCACAAGGATATTATGATGCCTACTACAGTAAAGCTCTCAAAGTAAAAAAACTGATTACGGCAGATTTTAATAAAGCTTTTCAAGAAGTTGACGCTATTATGATGCCTGTTTCACCGACACCGGCCTTTAAAATAGGAGAAAAGACGGCTGATCCAATTTCGATGTATTTAGCTGATATTTTTACTGTGCCGGCAAACTTAGCCGGTATTCCAGCCATTTCAGTTCCAAGTGGTACCGTCAATCGAGACGGCAAAGCATTGCCGGTTGGTCTTCAAATTATTGCTCCGGCATTTGCCGAACAAGTTCTCTTCGATCTTGGAAAGAAATTTGAACAGTCTCGATTATAGAACTCTTCTTTAGTATAATAAAGGGAAATGGGAGAACCAATACCAGGACCAAGAAGAGATGATGTAGATGATGATAGAGGAGCTGCTGCGCCTCCGCCGGCAAAAAAAGAAGAGTCCATATGGACTGTAGAGGTTGTTGGAGTTGCCATAATACTCGGGCTTTCTTTCCTCACCTATATTGGCCAGTCGAGCATTGTCAGACGATTGAATGACGAGGATTTTTCGTTCACTGAACTTTTTTCAAACCCATCTTCTTGGCTTCCTGAATGGTTAGTAGCTATAGTCCTGCGATTTTCTATCATTTATACAACCCTTGTTACGGTATTGTCCCTATTTTTCTTAGTGGTTATTGTGTATTCGCTTACCCGTTGGCGATATTGGGAAGTTGAATGGCAGAAACTTCTCTATCCAAGTCCAGATGAGGCCGAAAAACCATCTGTTAAAAATGAAAAATGGCAGCGTGTCGAAGAACATGTGAGCTCTGATAGTCCGAGTGATTGGCGGTTGGCCATTCTTGAAGCTGATATCATCTTGGACGAATTGTTAGATAATCTTGGATACATTGGAGATACTATCGGCGATAAATTGAAAAAAGTTACTAAGGGTGATTTCCAGACGCTTGATAGTGCCTGGGAGGCCCATAAAATTCGTAATGCCATTGCTCATGAAGGTCAGGACTTTGTCTTGACTCAGCGTGAAGCTCAAAGAGTCATTGGTTTATATAAACAAGTGTTTCAGGAATTTGACTACGTCTAACTTTTACGATACATTCTATAAGCACCGGGGCTTGGTGGAACGGTACCACGGGAGGCTCATAACCTCCAAAACCAGGTTCAACTCCTGGAGCCCCAACAACGTAATACAAAAATAGAGGAACGAGAAAGGCCGGACTGCGTTTTGATAAACAGTCCGGCCTTTGAGTTGTGCACTGACCTGACGATCAGAAGTTGGGCTTCCGGCTCCGGCCCATGCTAAGCCTGAGCGGCGTGATGTGCGGGATGCGCCGGCAGCTCTCGCTGTCGCGCTTACGGTAGTCAGCCCTGAGTTTGCCGGCGAACATCGGTGGCGGGTCGATCTTGACGATGCCCGGCTCGACGATCTGTGCGGTCGGTTCGCTCATCAGCTCGTGCCTGGACCTCGGCATCAAGTCGCTTCTGATCTGTCCGCACCACGGGGTGGTTCTGGGCATACAGTGCTCCTCGAGAGGGTAGAGGTGAAGTGTTTGCGGGCTTTCCTTATCCCGCGCTGTCGCTATTATATCATATATAATCTATATGTCAAGGAATGATTTTACCATACCAATGATGTGTGATATAGTGATTTTTGCATGTCGGAGTAGCTCAGTTGGTAGAGCACAGGACTCATAAGCCTGGGGTCGTGGGTTCGATCCCCACCTCCGACACAATCAAATTTTTTGTTTGCTGAATAGTGAAAAATCTGATAGATTTTACGTACTTGCGGCCATAGCTCAACTGGTTAGAGCACTCGCCTGTCACGCGAGAGGTTGCCGGTTCAAGTCCGGTTGGCCGCGCATATAGCTGAGCTTAGATTTAGAGCCCTCAAAAATATGAGGGTCTTAGGGACGTAGAACTGGGTATAAGATATTAGTATTTAAACTCTGCTGTGAGACAATTATCTGATGAGGAAGATTATTTCGAATATTGCTATTCTTTGTTTGCCTTTGGGAATGATGGGGTACTATCTCTGGCATTTAATAAATTTAGAGATAATAAATCCAAAGCGATACTCAAATGGACAAAAATATACATCGTATCGTTCGGAAATATTTGCCGAGTTATTAGCATACTCACTGATCATTCTAGCTTTTATAGTTGGTCAGTATATTACTAAAAGATTTTCAAATAAAATTGGTTATTTGAATGTGATGATTTTATCATCTGTTGTTTACTTAGGTATATTTCTTAGTGGGTTTCTATTGTTTGAGCAATATACCTCTATTGATGACTTAACTCTAGGGCTTGCTGGGGGAGTATACTTTTTAGTTAATTTGATATTTTCCCATCAAACCTACAAAGAGCTAAGTGGGAAAGTATAGATCGCAATTAATAACCACAGTTCCAACATCATTCACGAGGGCGCCCAACATTACAACAGAATTCGGCTTTACTCAAGTGTGTAATTTCTTCGGCTCTGTATCGTCGCTAGCTATGTGTCGAAATTATTCATTTTTATGAATAGGACATTATGAATATCATATTATGGCTTATTTTCGGAGCACTCGTTGGCTGGATTGCATCTATGATCATGGGTACCAATGCTGAGCAAGGTGCAGTTATGAACGTTATTGTCGGCATTGTCGGCGCTGTGCTTGGCGGATGGCTCTTCAGTCTCTTCGGTGGACAAGGAGTCGAAGGTTTCAACTTGTATAGCTTCCTCGTAGCTCTTGTTGGAGCAGTCGTACTTCTTGGCCTTTGGAGGGCTCTGCGGCGAACATCTGCCCGCGTTTAAAAGCATCTCCACGAAGCTTCGATACAGAAACCCCATTCAGGGGTTTTTGTTTGCTCTTATTTATATAAATACACCGTGAAGTCATCATCGAGATAGTCTTCAATAATCTTTATATTCGAGCAAAATGTTTTACAGAATTTTTTAATTTCCTGAGGTCTGTATGTCGCAAATACACTATTATCAACATGCCGTTTAGCATCGAGCATATTAAATGCCAAAGCTTTTGATGCGTGGGTGTACATTTTTTTAATCAAAGCGTAATAGTGGGCAATATGATTTTCTATTTTAAAACTTAAGACTCCCGAGGCTAGAATATAATCATACGACTTTTTCAGATCCTCTATACTCTCGAGTGTAAACCGGGCTTCGGGAAAACGCTCGCGGGCACGGTTGATAAACTCCGTCATAATATCAATACCGGAATATTTTACGTCTATATTATTTTCCAAAAAGAATGTATATAAATCTCCCAAGCCACAGCCGACATCGAGAACACTATGGCCATTCAAATCAGCCACGGCAGAGAGTATTTGAAACCGTTTCTGTTGGTTATAGCGGCTAGCCCAATGGACACTTCGGGCATCGTCCAATCCAAAATCGGCAATAGATTGCCGGTAAAACGTGCTTATACGTTCTTGATCGTTCTGGGACAGTGACATAGCTCTTCTATACATGGTATACTATTATACAAAGTAATGATAAATCTATGAACGAAAAAGAACAATATATTGCTCTTATTAATGAAATTATTCAAAAACAATCTCTCATTCTCGGACCACAAATTGCAGTTCTCAAAGCTCGAGGAGTATCCGGTATTACAGTCACTGATGAAGGCAAAGTTACAGACATTAGCGTAGATCCTGCAGAAGCATTGCAGCAACTCATTGATCATTACGTAGAACTATCAGGCCAGATTGTAAGGAATGCTATGGACTCTGTTTTTGCTAAGTATCCTTCAATTAATCTCAAAAAATAATATGAACCCACTCGAATATATACATGTGCTGCTCGATATCGTCCTCTTAGTAGCTTTGATTTGGATGGTGAGTGTAGCCTTGAAGGGTGTTGGTGGCATCATTGGTAGTGCCATTAACCTCATGACCATCGGTGTTCTTATTCTTGGTCTCGATCACATTTCTCGCCGATTACCAATTGAATATTTCCAATGGGATGGTGCCAATGGTGAGCTAATCCACCGAATTATTGCTTTGATAGGATTCTTTTTACTTGGATTTGGTTTTCGAAAAATTCGAATTATGACTATGAATATTCAAGCCCAGGTTAAACAAAAATAAATGCAGCCGCAGGGTATATGTCCACTATTATTTATATTCTCATAGCGCTCGGCGGAATACTCTCTGCACTCTACTCTGTTTGGAGAAATCGAGGAGTAAAAGCAGATCTAAAGAAAAAAGAAGAAGATATGAGCAAGCGGATGTACGAGCTTGCCATTTTAAAAGACCTTGGAGACCGAATTGGTTATTCACTTAATGTAAAGGAGATTGTCGATGTTATTACAAGTTCTTTACATCAATTTATAGACTACTCTGCTGTATCATATATGCTTCTCGAACCGGAGAAGATTATTTTCAAGGTGCATCTCGAAAAATCAGTCCATCGTCAATTTATTGTTGAAGTTCGCGACCGAATGCTCGGTGCCTTAGGTGCTTTGCTTGATCGTGAGCTTAATAAAAATACTGTCGAGGAAATTCTTTCCGGATCAATTCTCAACCGAGAGGGCCTTGAACCAGTTCGCTCGTTTTTCAACATTCCGGTCGTCATTGGCGGTCGGGTAGTAGCTATGATCACAGTGGCCGATACAAAAGTCGGACTTTATAAAGAAGAGGAAATGACTATTTTGTATAAAATTACTCAGCAAGCTTCAAATGCTGTTAGTCGATTGCAGGCAGTCGTCCAGACAGAACAAGCAAAATTGAATGCTATGGTGGCCAGTATGCAGGATGGTGTTGTTATGACCGATACCGAATATCGTATTGTGGTCATCAATCCTGCCGCAAAAAAAGTCATTGGAGTAGCCCATGATAAAGATGTCACCATTTTTGATTTCATTGATAATATGGGAGGGAAGATTGATATTCGGGGCCGGCTCGAAGAGAGTGTTACATTACAAAAACCATTTGTTTCGGATCGAGTTCTGGTCCGAGACCATTTCTTCCAGGTTTTTATTTTTCCCGTGCTATCTGATGATGAGATTCCAGCATTGCGCCGAGTGATTGGTGGAGCTGTCATCATACGTGACGTCACGCATGAATTTGAGCTTGAGCGAGTCAGGGAAGACTTCATGTCGATGATTGTGCATGAATTGCGTACACCGCTTGATGCTATTAAAAAAATGAGTGAAGTGTTAAAGCAGCCGGCTACTCGCGTCAAAAAAGTTACTCCGGACAACAATAAAGAATATGTCCAGCTCATTTATCAGAACTCTTCAGAAATGCTCGAACTTGTAAGCGATATTTTGGATTTGGCAAAACTCGAAGCCGGTAAATTTGAAATTGTGCCGGTCTCGGCTGATTTCGGAGAAACAATTGCCAATCGAGTTCAATTCTTTAATATTTCGGCTCGTGATGCCGGTATTGCACTAAAAGCTGAAGTCTCTAAAGATATACCAAAGGCAGCTTTGTTTGACCCTGAAGCAATTAAACAGGTGCTCAATAACCTTATGTCCAATGCCTTGAAATTCACCAAACAAGGCGGATCGGTGACGGTAGCAGCATTCCGTCATGAGCCCGGACAAAGCCTTGTTTCAGAGCTAGCCAAACTCAGTCTGCGTTTCCCGGCTCATTTTCCTGATGAAAGTTTGGCATCGCTACCGGCCTCGCTTGTTGGTGTTGTTATTGATACTGGCGTTGGTGTTCCAGAGGATATGCAGGGAAAGCTCTTTAATAAGTTCAAGCAATTGAAAAATAAAACAGTCACAACCTCAATCCGAGGTACCGGTTTGGGCTTGGCTATTGCCAAGGGTATTGTTGAGGAGCATAAAGGTAAAATCGGAGTAGTATCACAAGTAGATGTTGGTAGCGCTTTCTACTTTGTGATACCATTACAGGAAGTCCATTAATCAAAATTCATGAAAAAAATACTTATAATTGACGACGAACCCCTTTTCTGCAAAGTAGTCCGCGAAGGTCTTGATACCGCAAAATATGAAGTGTCTGAAGCTGTTGACGGTGTTGATGGCCTGAAAAAAGTTGAAGAAGTAAATCCTGATCTCATTCTTCTTGATATTATGATGCCCAATCTTGACGGTATGGGCTTTTTGAAACAGCTCAATGAAAAATATGGCAAAGGCAAAATTCCGGTTATCATTACCTCAAATCTTTCGACTATCACCAAGATCAGTGAGGGCCTAGCTCTTGGTGTCAAAGGCTATATCATCAAATCAAATGAGAGCATTGAGACTATTGCTCGAACGATTGACTCGATTCTAGAACAAAAACCTGCTTAAGGTAGGTCATTGAATTTCCTCTCTTTATATATTAGTATCTTAGACTAAGCCGTTAGGGTTTAGTGTATGCCGATGTACCCGCCCGAACGGACCGAGTCCGCTCGGTACGGGCGGGGCTCAGGGGAGCACGTGATTATATATGTTTACTGTATACGTCTTACGGGATTCAGAAGGTAAGTTATACAAAGGGGTAACTAATAATTTATCCCGACGACTTAATGAGCATAAGAATGGTCATACACGCTCTACTAGATATATGGATGATATCAATGTAGTTTATACTGAAGAGTATCCTGATTGGGAGGTCGCAAGAAAACGAGAAGTATATTTCAAAAGTGCGGCGGGTAGAAGATTTTTAAAGAAAGTAATAAATTTGCCGATGTAGCTCAGTTGGTAGAGCACGTCATTGGTAATGACGAGGTCTCCGGTTCAATCCCGGACATCGGCTCCGATTCTTTTTTTGCCAAAAGGTTATAAATTCACTATGATGGCAGTACGCCAGTGTAGCTCAGTTGGTAGAGCACCGCTTTCGTAAAGCGGGGGTCGCCGGTTCGATCCTGGCCACTGGCTCAGTTTCCGCCATAGGCGGACCAGCCTATGGCTGGGGATAGAGCACCGCTTTTCCGCCTGAGGCGGAGGGGTCCGCAGTTCGATCCTGCGAGGTGGCTCTAGTATAATTATTGTATGGACAAAGAAGCGCTAGAGATGCAAATTAAGACTATTGAGGACCAGATGGCCCAGGCGGATTTTTGGAATGATAAAGATAAGGCTCAAGCGGCAATTCGTGAGCTTCAGGAATTAAAAGAAAAACGCGAAGGAGCAGGCAAGTATGACAAGGGTAATGCCGTCATGAGTATTCTCTCCGGCGCCGGCGGTGATGATGCTGAAGATTTTTCCAATATTCTCTTTGAAATGTATCGAAAGTTCGTCGCAAAAAAAGGCTGGCAGGCAAGTATTGTTCACGAAAACAAAAATGATCATGGTGGATATCGAAACATTACGTTTGAAATAATTGGCAAGGGTACCTACGGGACCTTGAGAAACGAGTCAGGCGTGCATCGCTTAGTGCGCATTTCTCCCTTTAATGCCAAGCAAATGCGCCACACCTCTTTTTCATTAGTGGAAGTTATTCCAAAATTTGAAAAAGTTTTAGAGACCGACATTCCACCTGATCAGGTAAGAGTTGAACTTTCAAAAGCAGGCGGCCCAGGCGGACAGAATGTGAATAAGCGAGAAACGGCGGTGCGTTTGGTTCATATTCCAACTAATATTTCCGTTCACGTCGCCTCAGAACGCTCACAAGCCCAGAATAAAGAGAAAGCCTTTGCCCTTTTGAAAGGTAAATTATTTAAAAAAGAAGAAGAAGATCAAAAGAAAAAAGCAGCAGGCATGGCCGTGAGTTCCACGACAGATATCGAATGGGGCAGTCAGATCCGCTCATATGTCTTCCACCCCTATAAAATGGTTAAAGATCATCGAACCAATGTTGAGGTTCATAATGTGGATAAGGTTCTCGATGGCGATTTGGATGAGTTTATCGAAGCTGAAAAAGAGCTCTAAATAATGCTGAGGGAGTAATTCTCAGGGGTTGCAATCTTTTCGTAAGATACTACAATAGGTAAGGCCATATGATTTACTTTGATCAGGTTTCAAAAATTTATCCAGACAATTCAATTGCCCTTGATGATGTGAGCTTTACCATAGAGCCCAATGAATTTGTCTCGGTGGTAGGCCACTCAGGGGCAGGCAAGACCACCCTTCTCAAGATGATCCTCGCAGAAGAAAAGCCCACCGAAGGGGCCGTTTATTTTCAGTCTACCAACATTCATGAACTTCGCCGAAATGAAATGAATTATTTCCGGCGTAAAATTGGCACCATTTTCCAAGATTTCCGCCTTTTGCCCAATAAAACTGCCTACGAGAATATTGCCTTCGCTATGGAAGTAGCCGGCAAGACCGATGAGGAGATTGAATCCGATGTGCCGCATGTCTTGGAACTTGTTGATCTTGGTAAGAAGATGTGGAGTTTCCCGCATCAGCTCTCAGGTGGAGAAAAGCAAAGAGTGGCCATTGCCCGGGCTATTGTCAATCATCCGGACATTATTATTGCCGACGAGCCGACCGGAAATCTTGACCCGATTAATACCTACGAAATTGTCCAGATTTTGAAAAAGATTAATGACTTAGGCACAACCGTAATTCTCACGACCCACAATAAAGGTGTGGTAGATGTAGTGAATAAGCGGGTCATTACCATCGAGAGCGGCAAAATTATTCGCGACGATAAAGAGGGCAAATACGTTTTGTAAATTAAATTTATGTTGTGGACCAATACAAAAAGAGTTGTGCGTTCAGGTTTTGTAAACTTTTGGCGAAATGGTTTCGTCTCGCTTTCTTCAATCCTGGTTATGACCATCACTCTGTTTGTCCTCGGCTCACTTATTTTCACCTACGTTCTTTTAAATGGTGCCCTCATTCAAATTAAAGATAAAGTAGATATCAATGTTTATTTTGTCACAACCGCAAAAGAAGAGGATATTAAATCAATTCAAAAATCTCTAGAGACCTTGCCTGAAGTTTCAAAAGTGGTCTACTCATCTCGAGAAGATGTCTTAGCTGATTTTAAAAAGCGTCACGAAAATGATCAATTCACTCTCCAGGCTCTTGATGAATTGCAAGAAAATCCTCTCGGGGCAATTTTAAATGTAAAAGCCAAGGATCCATCACAATATGCCGGTATTGTCCGCTTTCTGGAATCAAAGAGTGTTTCTCAGACAGACGGATTGCCCATTGTTGATAAGATTAACTACAATCAAAATAAAGTGGCTATTGATAAATTAACTCGAATTATTGACAGCGGTCAGCGACTTGGACTATTTCTGCTCGGAATTCTCATTGTTATCTCGATTATGATTACTTTTAATACTATTCGACTAGCAATTTACATTTCTCGGGACGAAATTGCCGTTATGCGCCTTGTTGGAGCCAGTTCAAAATATATTCGCGGACCATTCGTCATTATCGGCATTATGTATGGCATTTTCTCAGCTATAATTACTGGACTTATTTTCCTGCCGGCCACATACTATCTCGGCCGGGCTACAGCCAACTTTTTCACTGGTATTAATGTCTATAACTATTACATTACTCACTTCCAGTATATTTTCCCTATGCTCCTTGGAGCCGGGGCATTGATCGGAGCGGTTTCGAGTTACATGGCCGTGCGGCGGTATTTACAGGTTTAACAGTATCATATACAGTAGTACTTTATGGCGACGCGGAAAAAACGAAAATATATCTTTGTGGTGGGCGGCGTGATGTCAGGCGTCGGCAAAGGCATCGCCTCCTCATCAATCGGTACGGTCTTAAAAGCGCGGGGACTTAACGTCACCGCGTTAAAAATTGATCCCTATATCAACGTCGATGCCGGTACTATGAATCCGACTGAGCACGGCGAAGTTTTTGTCCTCGATGACGGTGATGAAACCGATCAGGACATGGGTAATTACGAACGCTTTTTTAATACAACGCTTTCTCGGGTTAATTACATGACCACCGGCCGAGTCTATCTTGAAGTTATCCGCAAAGAGCGAAATTTAGAATACAAAGGCAAGAACGTTGAAGTTGTGCCGGATATTCCTTTCGAAGTTATCCGCCGGATTGAAAAAGCCACCGAGAAAGCTGATGCTGATGTCACTATTATTGAAATCGGCGGCACTATTGGCGAGTATCAAAATATTATATTCCTCGAAGCGGCTCGTATGATGAAGTCGAAAAATCCGCAAGATGTGGCTTTTGTCATGGTCAGCTATTTGCCGATTCCATCAAAAGTGGGGGAGATGAAAACAAAACCGACCCAGTATGCGGCAAGAACCTTAAATGGTGTGGGAATTCAGGCCGATATTATCATCGCCCGGAGTGAAGTGGCCCTCGATCATAAGCGTAAAGAAAAAATTGCTCTCTTTTGTAATATTCAGCCGGAAAGTGTTATCTCGGCGCCTGATATTGATAGTATTTATGACGTGCCGGTTAACTTTGAGCGGGATAATCTGGGAGCAATTTTGTGTAAAACATTAAAAATACCAAGCCGACCGACAAATCTTTCTGCATGGAAGTCATTTGTTAAAAAATCAAAGAGCCCGAGCAAAGAAGTGAAAATTGGCGTGGTTGGAAAATATTTTGATTCAGGTGATTTCGTTTTGTCTGATGTCTACATTTCAGTTCTTGAGGCTCTAAAAATTTCGGCCTATCATTTGGGAGCAAAGCCCGTCATTGATTATATTAACTCTAAAGACTTTGAAGGACCGCAGCGCGAGAAAAACTTACAAAAGTTAAAAGAATATCATGGCATTCTTGTCCCCGGAGGCTTTGGCTCAACTGGTATTGAAGGCAAAATAAATGCTATTCAATTTGCCCGGGAGAAAAAGATTCCATACTTTGGCCTGTGTTACGGTATGCAGCTTCTGGTTATTGAATATGCCCGCAATGTCGCGAGGTTGAAAGGCGCGCATACGACCGAAGTTGATCCGAAAACAAAATATCCTGTTATCGATATCATGGAAGATCAGAAGAAGCACATGGAGAAGGGAAGTTTCGGCGCAACCATGCGTCTCGGTGCTTATCCTGCTCACTTAAAGAAAGAAACTGTGGCGCGTTCTGCTTACAATGAAGAAATGATTTCAGAACGTCACCGCCATCGCTACGAAGTTAATCCTAAATATATTCCTGATATTACAAAAGCTGGTCTCGTCTTCTCCGGCACCTCACCCGACGGCCGGCTAATGGAAATTGCCGAACTTCCTGAGCGTCAGCATCCATTTTTCCTCGGCACCCAATTCCATCCAGAATTCACCGCCCGCCCGCTTAATCCTCATCCGTTATTCACTCGCTTCCTTGAAGCAGCTCTGAAACGAATAAAACCTCCAATAAAAATTGCTGGAAAGGTAGGTGGCGTGAAGCAAAATACTATTGCCTAAATAGAAAAGTGAACTCAGCTTGCCTTTATGCCATTTTGCGCTACTATAGTCTCAGAAAGGAGCCTCATGCATATACCAGCCCTTTTCCGGCGCAGGAAAGTTAGTTGGAAAGTGATTGGGGACTGGCTTACACCGTATCTCGTGAACCTCCAGTACCTCAGCCCTCATATTTTCTGAGGGTTTTTTCTTGCTTGAATACTTGAATAAAGGCTGATTTTACAGTATCTTGGAGTGACTTGCGGGATCGTCTAATGGTAGGACATATGCCTCTGGAGCATAGTATCTTGGTTCGAGTCCAAGTCCCGCAGCCAATGCTTTTCAGATAAGCTCTGCTATAATTAAAGTTATATGAAGAAACCAATAACTACTTTATATCTTTATCTCGGTGTCGTCGTACTCATTTGGATAATCGCAGCAATAATGCTGACTACAATTTCTTTTCAAGATGCAGGTGGTCTTCTTGTTATATTACCAGCTATTGGATTAAGTATTGTACTTATTGCAATAGGTTTAATACATTACTCAAAGGTTAAATCTAAATTTATCAATCAAAACCAACTTCCACAATTCAGTCATTCTCCAACTATATTTCGTTGGGCAGGTATCATACTAATACTTTGGTTAGCTCTTTGGCTATTAGCTCCATATATATCAAATTTGTTTGGTTTTTAAGCACTTAAACTGGTTCCAACATCGTACACGACGGTCAGCACTCATAAAAATCGTACCGGCATTATAATATGCAACACAATGGTTGCATATTTAAACACAGCATGATATCCTAAGCATATAGTGTTTATAAATAAAAAATATATGCAAAACATAATCAAGCGTGAAGTTACAGTTAAAGCCGATAAGGAAAAGGTCTACAATGCAATTGCCAATCCTGAAAAAGTTGTTCAGTGGTTTCCTGATGAAGTAGAAGGTAAGTATGCGGCAGGCGAACGTCCAATATTTACATTTAAGGGGCATGGTAAGGCTCAGATTTATGTTGTCGATGCAAAGCCATATGAATATTTTTCGTATCGATGGATTCCAGGTGCTCATGACTTTATTGGCGATGTGTTAGCTGTCCCAAACACATTAGTTGAATTCAATATTCAAGAAGAAAAAGATGGTACATGCAAAGTGGTGATGACAGAATCCGGTTTTGCAGCATTGCCAAGTGATACCGCAGAAAATGCATTCAAACAAAATTCCGGAGGATGGGAGTTCATGCTTGGCCGACTTGAGAAACTTTTTTAAGTAAAATAATATGGAAGCTCAAATTTTCAGGGCACTCGGTGATCCCTTGAGGCTCAAGATCGTCAAACGACTTTCTGGCGGGTCAACCCACACAATGGGAGATGTCACAAAAGGTCTTGGTGTCTCGAGGCAGGGTGCCCGAAAACAACTGCAAGTACTCGTTTCTGCAAAGATTGTACAGTTAAAACCCATTGGCCGTGAGGTAAGGGTACTACTGAACGCGAGTGCATTAAAATCGGGAAGGGACTTTATTGCCAATCTTGAAAACCAGTGGGACAAGCGCTTGAGAAAACTTAAGGAAGTTGTTGAAAAAGATTCGTGATTGACTGAACCCTTGCCGACAGGCATCCCGCAGTAATATTTGACAAATATCATATTTTATATATAATATTTTTCGGTAGAAAGTTCCTCAAACTAAACCATCAACGGGAGAACTCATGGCTGGAGATATGGATCGAGAAACTCGTCTCAACCTGTGCCATAAGCTTATGGCAAATGCGGAATGGTGGCAGGGAAAGGTGAATGATGACCATCTCACACTGGTGATTGCCTTTCTTAAGGAGAGAATGGTTGTGGCTCGGCCATCAGACAGCAGTTCTGTCGGGGCCATGACGCCATTGCCGAAGGGTGTGCCGCCCTTGTATGTTGTGCCTCTCATGTCGCATGACCAGTATGTCGGTCGAGGAGAATGGAGGCAGTACCTCCATAGCGACAGCTCTGCCTGTTTCGTTGGGCCGGCATCACTTCTGGTCCTCTCAAGTCTCATCGATCGGAGCTTGGTGTCACTTGCGCTTGTATTCTTGCATGAGGCTGACCATGCTTATGGATGGTTTGTGCTCGGCAATAATGGTGAGCGCAATGGGCAGGCGAGGCTTGATGAGGAGATCAGGGTTCGAAGGAACGATAACAGAGCGATGACTAAGTTCGGGTTCAATCCTTACAATCGCTACATCGACCTGTTAGCCCTGAAGGTGAAAGAAGAGATTGAAACCAAAGACGAGATGTGGATTGAACGGTGCATGTGTTCTGATTGGAGGGTTCTTGATGGCTTCTTGGGTTCTTCAGTAAGTGGGAGCGAACAACGATTTCGTCAGTCGAAGATTGCTCACCATGTCATTGAAGTTGTGGCAAGCTTGCTGCAACCCGATGAAGCGCAGCGCCCTGTTCTACATCGAGAGCTTCTGTTGTGCTTTTACGCGAAGGCTGCGCCGCCGCCGATGCTCAAACGGTATGCTGATTGATTCAGTCCAGATACTACATTGTTTATCTGGGCTTTTTTCTTTTTAGTGCTATACTTGCGGCAATAGTTGAGACCAGCCTAAGGCTAGAAGGGTATTATAAGTTAAGTATTTAATAATATGGAACTTGAAGATTTTATCACTACTACTCTTTTAGAAATTCAGAGAGGTATTCGTAATGCCAATATCAAAATTGCTAAAGAAGCGGGTAAAAAATTGGGAGTTGATGAAACAATACAATATCAAATAGACAGAGGTAACAAAGGTATAAAGTTTGACGTTGCTGTTACAGTTAGTAATGAAAAAGGCGGAGAAGGTGGAGGTAAAATCAAGGTGGCAGTAATAGATGTTGGTGGTTCAAAGACTACAGCATCAAAGGAAGAATATGTCAGTCACATAACTTTTGAAGTAAATCCTTTTAGAAGTGTCCATTAAATATATGAAAATTAAAATTTCTTACTTACTTGTATTTAGCCATTGTAATCTTGGAGCAAAGCCATGATAAAAGCTATAATTTTTGACTTAAACGGTATATTTATACAGAGTCCCAAACTAAGTGAACGATTTGAGAAGGACTTTAATGTGCCTATTCCCGAATTTCTTCCGAAATTATCGGAAATTATGGATAAAGTACGACAGCCGAATGCTGGTGGTTCTTTTCAGTACTGGAAACCTGCCTTAGAAAAGTGGAACATTACTCTATCTGAACAAGAGTTTTGGGATTATTGGTTCAAGGCAGAGACTGTTTCTGAAAAGATGGTTGAGTTTGCGAAAGAATTACGAGCAAAAGGCATTAAGGTTTTCATCCTTTCTAATAATTTTAAAGAACGAGCTGAGTATTATGGTCATTATCCTTGGATTTATGAAGCGGTGGATAAGGTCTATTTCTCTTGGCAATCTGGATTTGTTAAGCCTGATCCACAAGCTTGGTTACAAATACTATCAGAAAATAGTTTAAAACCAGAGGAATTTCTTTACTTTGATGACCAAGAAAAGAATCTTAAAGCAGCCCAAAGTATTGGTATAAAATCCTTCATGTTTACCACTGAGAAGAGTTTACAGGAAACAGTAAATGAGCACATTCCTTTTTGATATACTTGAATCATGAAAATATTTGTTTGTACAAGCAGGCATCTGTATGACAAGGCTAAGCCAGTTATTCAAGCTCTGGAACAGGCAGGGCATACAATAACATTGCCGAATAATTTCGATGATTTCGGAAGAGAGAATCGTATGAAGGCCGAACAGGCAAGTGATTACCCAGCATGGAAAGCGAGTATGTTTCGAAAGCAAGCCGAAAAGGTGGCGAATAATGATGTAATCTTAGTGATGAATTTTGAAAAGGAAGGAAAGCCAAATTATATAGGCGGGGCAACTTTTCTGGAGATATTTAAAGCATGGGAGCTTAGTAAAAAAATCTTTTTCTATAATCCTATTCCTGAAGGAATGCTTCGAGATGAACTTGTGGGTATGAGCCCTACAGTGATTAATCAAGACATATCTTTAATTGATTGATATATGCTATCAAAACCCACTATCGTAAAGATGTTCGATGAACAAGCAAAGGCATTTGCTGAGTTCTCCCAAGAATCGTTCCAGTGGCATCATATGGAGAAGGGCATATATGATAAATACTTGAGCGACAACTTTTTAAATAACTCAGAAATTTTAGATATAGGTAGTGGAGCAGGAAGAATAATGAAATATCTTAACCAAAGGGGAGTATTGGAAGAGAACATCACCGGAGTAGATGTAAGTAGTGAAATGGTAAAAATTGCCAAAAATCGCTTGCCGGGAGCAACATTTGCGAATCAGGATATTGCACATTTAGATCTCAGTAATAAAAATTTTAGCCTCGTCACGTCCCATATGGTCTTTGAATTTCTGGATAATGACCAACTGCATAAAACTTTAAAGCAGGCTTATGATCACATGGCTGAGAATGGAACTCTTATGTATACAACGACTCATCCTAACAAGATGGCCTCAGGAGATTATGCAAATTACAAGGATAAGCAGTTTTGGATTGATACGTCAGCTCCATGGGAAGGTGGAATATCTACCTTTCACCGACCGACCAATGATTTCATCAATGCAACAATAAAAGCTGGTTTTCATATTGATAGAATTATCGAAATAGGTTTCGATCTAAGTGCAAAAGAGGAGAGTGCCTTAAAAGTCGCAAAGTATCTTAAATACGGGCCAATGAGATTGATGGTTATGGCCAGGAAACTAACCAAAGTTAAAAAACCATCAGCACGTGCTGTTTTGTATACTTAATTCATGAACACTCCCTTCAAAATCACTCGAAAGCTATTCTGTATTAAAGATGGGGAAGTTAAAACACCTCCAGCTGATAGTTTTCACACGCATACTGAATGGTTCACGGATGAGGGCTGGATTGATGAGAATAATGTAGATATGTTTTTGGAAACAGTTGATCGGGGCTACTATTTTCCTGAGAACAATACTTTATATACATATACCGGTTATGATTTCGCTTTCACCGAGAAGACAGTTTCAAATGTGAAATCAGTTATACCTCTGCTTAAAGAAGCTTTGCACCTTGGCCTTGATACTAAAATCTGCTTTGGTCCAAAAGATAAAGTGTTTAATGGCCGAGAACATCCTCAGCTTTGCATTGGGGATTTAAAGGATATACTTTAGGTATGGACATCCAATTTATTTTAAGTATTTTAGTCAGCATATTTTCACTTGCCCTTGTGCTTGTTGGCATACCGGCTCAGATTGCAAAAAATTATAGGGAGAAAAGATCGGGTCAGCCGGTGATGACGATACTTATTGCTCTAGCCTTCTATGCATCCCAAATAGGTTTTTTCATCGTTACTCACACCTGGTTGCCGCTTGTCTCTTTCATTATTGGTATTATTTTGTGGGGTGTGACCCTGGTGCAGTATTTTCTGTATCGTCAGAAGTAATAATGATACTATTACTACATGAGAGAATATCTGCTCATATTTGAGCAACAGGTGGATCAATTTATTTCGAGTCAGTACATTGAGCTCAGGGCATTTTTTCTAAATCCTTCGGACTTACCGCCGCTTGTGCCTACTCTTATTACGGCCATCTTTGTTATTGCAATTCTTGCCACTATTTTTCTTCTGTTTATATCAATCCATTCTGTCTTAATTCGACTGGGTCTTAAAAAGGGGGTTCAGCATTGGGGTATCATCTACGACAGTGTTACCAAGCAGCCTCTTGATCCAGCTGTTGTGGAACTACGAGACGCTGTTGGCAGACGGATGGGAAGTGCCATTACCGATATGGACGGGCGGTATGGTTTCTCCAGTCAGATACCGGGGATTTATACCATGACCGCAAACAAGACTCATTATATATTTCCCTCGCAAAAACTTGCCGGACACACTGATGATGGTATATTTACCGATCTTTATTTTGGAGAGCAGATGTATTTTACCAAGGATCAAGAGGTCATAATAAAAAATATACCTCTAGATCCTGTTGAATTTGATTGGAATGAACATGAGAAAAGAAAAGAGCACCTATCTCATTCCTATTCACGGCACTTTACCTTCCTGAAATTAAGTATACATTGGTCTTTTATTACAATACTTATAGTGACCATTGCGGCAAGTTTTTTGGTACCTGCATCATATCGATATGTAATCTATGTACCATTAGGATTATTTCTCTGTACCAACATTATTCGGGCGTATCTTATCTCACCACGGCCATATGGCATAGTCAGGGATAAGAAAAGCGGCACACCGCTTCCATTTGCTACGGTCAATATATTTTATGCTTTATCTGCATCGGAACCAATTAAATACGGTACGAAAAAATGTGATAATCATGGAAAGTATTACTGCTTAGTACCTAAAGGCCGTTACTTTGTCACTATCGAAAAATGGGTTCCAAACCAGAAAAATGTCAACATTTTTACGTCACCACCATTTGTGATTACCAATGGCATTCTTAATAATACGTTTGAGGTGTGATCTTGTGTTTCTTGGCTTTTTGAGTACTATACGGTGAGATCAGGGAGATACCTCCCAAAGCTGACAGGCCTTTGTCTGTCGAACCTGAACCTTGAAAAGGAGCGTTATGAAAAACGCACTGATATCCGTGTATCGCAAGGATGGCATCGTCGAATTTGCCCGAGCACTCATGGAGCTCGGCTTCACGATCTACGCCTCGGGTGGGACGTACAAGCATCTCGCAGAACATGGCATCGAGACTCTGCCTGTGGCGAATCTCGTCGGCGGCGGAGCCATTCTCGATCATCGAGTGGTGACCCTGTCGCGTGAAGTTCACGCCGGACTTCTGGCCAGGAATACGCCAGAGGACATCGGCGAATTGGTCAGCCTGGCCATTCCACGCATTGACCTGGTATGTGTTGATCTCTATCCATTGGAAAAGGAGATCGCCAAGCCCGGCAGCACGCGTGACTCAGTCATCGAGATGACCGACATCGGCGGCCCGACCATGATTCGCTCTGGTGCTAAGGGCGCTCGAGTGGTCATCTGCGATCCGCAGGATCGGGACGAGGTCATCGCTTGGCTTCGAGCCGGTGAACCGGAGAATGGGTTTGTCGAAGATCTCGGTGCAAAAGGTGAATTCACTGTCGCCGGGTATTGCATGGCTTCGGCTAGATACCTAAGCGGCGGTAAATACGAAGGATTTTTCGGTAAGCGTGTTGCGGTCTGTAAGTACGGCGAGAACGCCTGGCAGGCACCGGCGCATCTTTATTCGACGGGCAGCGATGATCCACTGGCAATCGACAATTTTGCTGTGGTTGACGGAGCACCCCCGAGCTATAACAATTGGGTCGACATCGACCGCTTGCTCCAGACACTGACGCACATTGGCAGGGTATACTCACTCAATCAAGGTGTCGACACAGCTATTGCTGTTGGCGCTAAGCACGGCAATGCATGCGGTGTGGCAGTCGGATCAGACCGCGTGGATATTGTCGCCAGGATGATGGCTGGTGATCCACTGGCAATCTTTGGCGGACTGGTCATGACAAACTTTGAAGTGACTGAAATCTCAGGCCAGGTCCTTGTCGGTAAAATGCTGGATGGCATCATTGCTCCATCATTTACCCCGGCTGCGATAGACATGCTTCGCCGCAAAGGCGACAGATGTCGGTTCATCGTGAACCCGGCACTCACTGCTTCAAGCAATAGTTTGGATCAAGCGCCGCGTTTCCGCTATGTTCGCGGCGGTTTCCTTGTCCAGCCGAATTATACGTTCGTGCCGGAGTTTTACATTTCACCACTGGAACACAAGTCCGTGAGTGGAATCGTAAAATATGGCTCGGCTACTGCAAAGCAAGAAACGGACATGATGCTTGCCTGGGCTATCGGTTCGACCAGTAATAGCAATACGATCACGCTTGTGAAAAATAAGCAGCTCATCGGCAATGGCGTCGGTCAGCAAGATCGTGTCGGCGCAGCCGAGCTTGCCATAAGGAAGGCTCATCGTGCCGGACATGATGTGACTGATGCTGTGGCCTACAGTGATTCGTTCTTCCCATTCCCTGATGGACCGCAAAAGCTCATTGAAGCTGGCGTTAGAGCCATCTTCACGAGTAGCGGTTCGGTCAGAGACCGGGAAACGATTGATCTTTGTGCAAAACACAACGTCGCACTCTACATGATTCCTGATCAAATCGGCCGAGGGTTCTTCGGTCACTAGTTCTTAGGCGAAACGCAATACTCCAGGTGGAGTATTTTTTTATTGTCATTTAAGTTTAATCCAAAAATAGATGAAGCCCTACAACAAACAAATGTGTTGTAGGGCTCCAGGTTGGACCGCTTGTTTTCTCTTCAGTGGTAATGAGGTGCGGTAAGCTCAGTACCAACGGGCAGGGATTGCCTGCCGGTGCGTCGGGTCTCTACCAGCTGCGCAGTGCGCAGGACGAGGCCGGCTTGGCCTGCGGGCTGGCTCGTGAGTGCATCATCGGATTTCTCCTCTGATCTGAGCGCGGATTACATGCTTATATACCAGCATGCTCGGTAGCCCCATGAAGGGCAATCTGTCCTGCCCATAATATTAACTCAACCTTAAAATTTATCAAGCTTATTCCGATTTGCTATACTTATCCATATGAAAATCTACATTGCTGCGCCGCTCTTTAATGATATTGAGAAAAAACGAAATGTTGAAATCCGTGACTATTTACAAGGCTTAGGATTTGAAACGTATCTGCCGCAAGAAGATGGCAGCGTGGCCTTTGATCGAATTAAATCAGGTGAGGAAAGAAGTAAGGTCAGAACAGTGGTATTCGAAAACGATATCAAGGCCATTAAAGAATGTGATGCGATGCTCTGTGTTCTTGATGGCCGAGTGCCGGATGAAGGAATGTGTATTGAACTAGGTATGGCATATATCCTCGGTAAAAAATGTATTGGCTATAAAACAGATCAGAGAAGTTTTGATAAATTTGGAGATAATTTAATGATTGAAGGATGTCTTGAAACAATTATCCATTCAAAAGAAGATTTAAAGGCAGCTTTTTCTCGTTGAGATATTTGGCCATTTATACTATGATAGCTCTATGTCAACCAATCCCGACGACAAGATAGTCGAAAAGAAAATTACTCCTAGAGCCGAAGATTATTCCCAGTGGTATCTCGATATTATTGCAGCTGCAGACCTAGCTGACTATGGCCCGGTCAAAGGGACCATGGTCATTAAACCCTATGGCTATGCTATTTGGGAGGCGACTCAGAAAATTCTTGACGAAAAATTCAAAGAAACAGGCGTTCAAAATGCCTATTTCCCGATGCTCATCCCTGAAAAACTTTTGAAGAAGGAAGAAAAACATGTCGAAGGCTTTGCTCCAGAAGTGGCGGTAGTGACACATGCTGGAGGTAAGAAACTTGATGAGCCGTTGGTCATTCGTCCGACATCAGAAACGGTGATATATGATGTCTTTTCAAATTGGATTAGATCGTACCGTGATTTACCACTTCTCATTAATCAATGGGCCAATGTAGTACGCTGGGAACTTCGAACCAGACTCTTTTTACGAACGACAGAATTTTTGTGGCAGGAAGGACATACCGTCCATGAGACAGAACAAGAAGCAGACGAGCGAGCAAGAAACATGATTGATATTTACCAAGATTTTGCCGAAAATTATATGGCTATTCCGGTTATGATCGGTACCAAAACAGAGGCAGAAAAATTTGCCGGCGCGCTTCGAACCTACTGTGTCGAAGCAATGATGCAAGACGGTAAGGCATTGCAATACTCAACATCGCACAACCTCGGTCAGAATTTTGCCAAAGTATTTGATGTGAAATTTTTGGATCGAAATAATACCGAGCAGTTTGGCTGGCAGACAAGTTGGGGATTGAGTACCCGAACTATTGGAGGTCTTATTATGGTTCACAGTGATGATAAGGGCTTAGTCATGCCACCCAAAATTGCTTCAATTCAAGCAATCATTACCACAATCGTACCTTCAGAAAAAGATGCGGAGACTGTTGTCTCGAAAGCTCAAGAGGTTAATAACATGTTGAAAGCTGCCGGTATTAAATCACAGGCCGACATTCGAGACTTGCGGCCAGGGGAAAAATATTTTGAATGGGAAAAGAAAGGCGTGCCAATTCGCATTGAACTTGGTCCAAAGGATATTGCCAATGACTCTGCTATGCTCGTTCGCCGTGATACTGGTGAGAAAATAAAAACACCATTGAATACGTTGGCTGAAACGGTTATGAATCTGTTAGGAGACATTCAAAAGAATTTATATGACCGAGCGCTTGAATACCAAAAAGCTAAAACGAAGCATGTTGATACCTGGGATGATTTTGTCAAAGCCATTGATGAAGGCAACTTTGTCTGGGCACACTGGTCAGGCGAGGCTGATGTTGAAGCGAAAATTAAAGAAGAGACTGGCGCCACTATTCGCTGCATACCATTTGACGCGCTGGAAGAGCAGGGCGTATGTATTAAATCCGGTAAACCATCGACAATGCGTGTAGTTTTCGCCAAAGCGTATTAAAAGGGTTACTAATTTATATAGTCTTTATTTTTCGATAAGAATTATTTTATCTCGTATTGGGCATGATTGAAGCATGCCTAAGAAAACAATTATCACTTTTGGTGCGATCATCGCACTTGGAATTATTAGCGGGGTTGCACTAGCTGGGATTATTGATACAGCTAAATCTAAAAAATTACCAGAAGCAATCACTGCTTCTGTCATTCAAGCTCAAAAACTGGCTCAAGCAGCGGCTACTTCAGAACCAAAGCCAACTCAACCCGTACCACCCATAAATGCTAATCCGCAGAATACTTCAAGCGCAGGAAATTCAAATGCTACCTATATTATATGCATGCCGATGATTACGTCGCCGAATAGTACAGTGTATGCCACATCATCAGTCTACTCAGCTACTGCCGTTAATAAATTGCCGGCTCAAATTCAACAGGTGATAAATAGTATCCCTCTACCGTCAGGAGGATCCGGTTCGCAAACAGCTGTTCCGGAACAAAATACTTCAAATACATCAAACACGCCAACACCAACTCCAACATCTGGTTCTTCACAATACATGTGCGAAGTCGATAGCTATAACTGTTCAGACTTTACCACTCAGGCTGAAGCGCAGAAAGTTTTTGACTCATGTGGGGGAGTCAGCAACGACATTCATCGTCTCGATGGCGATCACGATGGCCGCGTCTGTACCAGTTTGCGGTAACAGTATGTATTGCTGTAGAGTTACAGTAATACATGAAAGAATTCTTTGTCTTTGGTCTAAAAGAAGCCCAGGCGGCACTCTTTGCCGGATCATTTTTCACTCTGCTTTTTCTTTCGAATCATATTCCACTTTTTGGCATCACTCGCTATGATTTCTTATTCGTCACGGCTGTTCTTATTCAACTTGTTCTTTATCTCACAGGACTTGAGACCAAGGATGAGGTGAAAGTCATATTTCTCTTTCATATTATAGGTTTGATTCTTGAGCTGTATAAAACGCATCCAGCTGTCGGTTCATGGAGCTATCCTGAACCTGCTTTTTTCAAAATCAGCACCGTGCCGCTCTATAGCGGCTTTATGTATGCCGCTATCGGCAGTTATATCAGTCAGGCTTGGAAAATTTTTAAATTGGAGGTAACGAATTATAATCACTACATTTGGAGCGTCGTACTCTGTATCCTTATTTATTTGAATTTTTTCACCAATCATTTTCTGCCTGATATTCGACTTATTCTTATTCCGGCAGTATTTATATTTTTCAGGAAAGTAGATGTCTATTTTACCGTGACAAAAAAGCGGAGAATGATGCCGTTGACCCTGTCATTTATCCTCATTGCCTTCTTCATCTGGATCGCTGAGAATATCTCAACCTTTTGGGGTGCTTGGCAATATCCTGATCAAGTTCATGTTTGGAATGTGGTTTCGACTCAAAAAATTACTTCATGGTTTCTGATGGTTATTATCAGCTTTATTCTAGTGGCATACCTCAAGCACTTTAAAAAAGATGTATTGAAAATTGCCCCCTCTGAATGATCTCTTGCTTTCGAGTAATTTTTATGTAGTATTGTTGTTGGAATCATTGGTGAGGACTTCTCAACAAGAAGGGAGCGACAATGGTCCTGACAAGGCTACAGCTTGAACTTTTGAGGCAAGGCTTTGATCAAGCAGAGAATAACAAGGAGGCTTGGCAGGCAGTTTTCCAGGCTGTTGGTATGAATTTTGTTGGGTGCACGCTTCGACAGCAAGGGTTTGATTCGCGTCAGTACAAAGTTGTGCAAATGGTTCTTACTGCCAACTCTTGCATATTCTTCATGAAACCTTTCTATGAAGAGTGCAAGTATACACGCGAGGCTCTGTGTCATTTCCAGAACATGGAATTTAACCTCAACCGATACAAGCCTGGTCTCATAAGGCATGAAATCATTCTCGGATGTCCTCCAGGTTATGGCTACGGTGAACAAAACAGTATGTACCTTGCTTTTGATGTAAGCTCAGAGTCGTAAGACCTCCGAGCTTTTTTTATATCAAAAAATTAAGGATATAATGCATGAATGACCTATTTTGTTTATATTCTTGAATGCGCCGATAAAACGCTTTACGTCGGTTGTACCAATAATTTAGAGAAAAGAATACTTCAGCATAATACCTCCAAACAAGGCGCGCACTATACAAAAATTCGAAGACCAGTAATATTACGGTATTCTGAGAAGTTTCCAAACTTGAAGCTTGCTCGCGCCCGCGAAGCGGAAATAAAAAGGTGGGATAGGAAGAAGAAATTAAATCTTTTCAATTAAAAAACCCGTACTCCAACAGGTTTCTGTTAAAGTGCGGGTATAGGTTTTTCAACCGCGCGCAGGTTCAGCACGACCAACAACGTGTTGAAGATAATGCTGCTGACCGGAAAAGCGCGGTCCTGAATCGTCCAAGCCTTGGCGGTTATAAGTGTGACTACCGCTGCGATGGTGATTATTGCCCAGACCCACCAGGTCGTCGGATCAGGTTGCTTCCAGAGGTCGCAGAGCAGGGGAATGGATGCGAGCCACATTGCGATAATGCAGGCAATGACTGCCCCCTTAGGCGCGCTGTAGTATCGAAGCAGCATGGCAACTGCCGCGCCGACAGCGCAGATCGTCTCGACATAGCCCCATGACCATTTGCCTTTGCTGAGCAGAATGATGCTGATGAACACGCTGCCGAGGGTGAATCCAGCTGAGAGCCAGATATCCTTGTTTCCGGCAGCGAACATACTGAGGGTGATGACGAAGCTGAGAACTCCCCACATGAGCCAGGTGGCAACATTCATGGGGGTGTTGCTCTTCAGTAACTTAATCCCAAAAGGGATAAGGACGATACTTGGCGTCAATCCAGCAATCACTCCAAGATTTATTTCCATGGGACCTCCGAGGTTGGTGACAAGGTTCAAGCGGTACAAAACCTCGGCTAGTATGTCATATATCGTAAATTTGTGCTATAAAGTGTCATGGCAAAAATCTTGGACGGTAAAAAAGTAAGCAGCGAACGCGCCGCAGAACTTGTAAAAAAGATTCAAAAACTTTCAGTTGAGCCGAAACTCATCATTATCCAAGTCGGTGATTTAAAAGAATCTAATACCTACATTAAACATAAAATAGATTTTGCTAAAAAAGTTGGTATCATTACCGAGCATAAAAAATATCAGGAGAACATATCCGAGCAGGAGGTTATAGCGGATATCCTGAAATATAATGCTGACCCGGCAATTCATGGAGTTATTGTTCAATTGCCGTTGCCTAGAAACATACATACTGGTGAAATTGTTGAGTCTATTGATCCTAAAAAAGATGTTGATTGTTTGACATCAAAAAACATTAAACTTCTTTTTGATGAGACTGAAGCTATTCTGCCAGCAACAACCAAAGGTATTGTTACACTACTTCAGTATTATGATATTGATCTTAAGGGTAAAAGAGTAACGATGATTGGAGAATCTTCCTTGGTTGGCCGGCCAACAACACTAGCTCTTCTTAACCGGATGGCAACAGTTACTGTTTGTCATACCCACACTGTCCAATTGAAGGAAGAAACAAAGCGGGCTGATATTCTTATTGTAGCTGCAGGCTCCCCAGGCTTAATTACTCCAAAACATGTTTCAAAGAATCAAATAATCATTGATGTTGGCATTACGGTAAAGGGAAAAAATAAAATAGTGGGGGATGTTGAATATGAAAAAGTTAAAGATATGGTTCAGGCCATTACTCCCGTACCTGGCGGTGTCGGACCAATGACGGTATTGTCTCTTTTTGAAAATGTAGTTGATGCGGCTACTGCTCAACAAAAAACGATCCTTTAAAAATATTTTACCTAGGTTTGATATACTGCCTGGATGACGCAGAAAGAGGCTTTGGATATATTGAAACTTGGACATAATGTCTATTTAACCGGTTCGGCTGGCAGCGGCAAGACCTATCTTTTAAATGAGTATATAAAGTATTTAAAGGAGCATGATGTGGTTGTGGCTATAACCGCTTCGACTGGTATTGCCGCTAGTCACATGAATGGCGTGACGATTCACTCATGGTCCGGACTTGGGGTGCGTTCAAGCCTTTCTCCGTATGATTTAGAAGCCATGGAAGAGAAGCGGTACCTCTGGGATCGGTTTCAGAAAACAAAAGTTTTAATTATTGACGAGATTTCAATGCTTCATCATTATCGGCTCGACTTGGTGGATCAAGTGACCAGATTTTTTAAGCGAGCCGATGTGCCGTTTGGCGGCATGCAGGTCATATTATGCGGAGATTTTTTTCAGCTTCCGCCTGTTAGCCGAAATAATGAGCCACCAGCGCATTTTGCTTATCATTCCGATTCATGGAAAGGACTTGATTTAAAAGTATGTTATCTGACTGAATCACACCGCCACAATGACCAGAATTTTTTGTCAGTTTTGAATGCTATTCGCCAGAATACTCTCACAGCTCACATTATTTCCCATCTCACGGGACGGTTTAATAAAGAACCGGCATATGAAATCCGGCCGACAAAATTATACACTCATAATATTGATGTTGATGCTATTAATCAGGCCGAGCTCGAGAAAATTGAAGGTGTGCCATTTCGATATGGTATGACAGAAGAAGGTCGGCCGCCGCTTGTGGCTGCATTGAAAAGCAGTTGCTTGGCTCATGAAACCCTGACTCTTAAACGTGGCGCTCAAGTTATGTTTGTAAAAAATGATCCTGAAGGCAAATATGTTAATGGCACGTTGGGTACAGTTATTGAATGCAATCGGGAATATCCGGTAGTGAAAACTGTTCGAGGCGATAAAATTCGAGCCGAACCAGTTGAGTGGCGAATTGAAGAAGAGGGGAAGGTGAAAGCTAAAATTAAACAAGTGCCATTGCGCTTAGCCTGGGCCATTACAATCCACAAAAGTCAGGGCATGACTTTGGATGCGGCTGAAATTGATTTATCAAAATCGTTTGAAAAAGGCATGGGCTATGTTGCATTATCGCGGGTCAAATCTCTTGATGGTTTGAAGCTTTTAGGCCTTAACGACAATGCTCTCGAAATTAATGAAGAGATTTTAATGTTTGATGAAGATTTGCAAGTAGAATCAGAAAGAATTGCTGAGGCCCTCTCGAAGCTTGATCCAAAAGAGAAAGAAGAACTCCAACAAAAATTTCTGGCTCACATTTCACCGCGCGGCAAAGAAAAGAAACAGAAAAAAGTGAAAGGTGGCACCTATCTCGAAACAAAACGGATGATTCTGGAAAAGATGTCTGTGAAAGATATTGCCGCGGCACGCAAACTTGGACAAGAAACTATTGTTGGGCATGTTGAGAAGTTATTATTGGAGGGCAGCCTTTCTCTATCAGATATTGAATATCTCAAATCAGCAATACCTCCAGACCGCCTAGCAACAATTCTGGCTGCATTTCATAAACTCAAAAAAATCCCCGAAGGGCATTACCTCGGTTCAGTTAAAACAATGCTACCGCCAGACTATACCTTTCAAGAAATTCGTTTAGCGAGATTGTTTATAAAAAAGTAGCAGTTCATATATACTTTATACATATACATGCAGGTGACTTCTCTTCATAAAGATATAGATATATTACAGCTCATGCATGGTGACTCTTCACTGCGGTCTATTTATGGAGCAGGCTGTATCGAGAATCCAAAGGTAATGTTTGTCTTTATGAATCCTACAGCGCGGAATATTTCTGCCCATGTACACTGGAAAGGACTGCGGGCACCCTGGCTTGGCACAAAGAACGTCTGGAATATATTTCATGAATTGGGTTTAGTATCAAAAGATACATATGAGCGCATCAGAAATATAAAATCTGAAGAGTGGAGTGAGAATTTTTGCCATTCTGTTTACTCTGAATTAGAGAAACAAAAAGTCTTTGTCACTAATCTTGCAAAGTGTACTCAGTTAGACGCCAGACCCCTCAAGGATACTATATTTAGAAATTATCTGGAGCTCATGTTAAAAGAAATTGCATTAATAAAGCCAAAGCATATTATCTCTTTTGGCAATCAAGTAAGCTCGATCTTATTGAGCAAACCTATATCAGTAAGTACATACAATGGAACTAAGGCAGAAGTGTTAACTATTGATGGTAGGAATTTCAACGTGTATCCTACATATTATCCTGTGGGTCAAGGCAGAAGGAATATGCCCCTAGCAATAAAAAGAATTAAAGGAATCTTAAAATAATTACATTCACCCTAATATTGCCTTTCGAATTATATCAGTATATACTTATACATCATGATCGAAATTAAGAATGTCACTAAAAAGTACGGGGACTTCACGGCAGTAGATAATATCTCTCTCAACGTCGAGAAAGGCGACGTCTTTGCCTTTCTCGGGCCAAACGGAGCAGGCAAGACTACTACGATTAAAATGCTGACAACGCTTTTAAATCCAACCAGCGGTGAAATATATCTTGATGGTCACAATGTGATGGAAAAACCATCCGAGACCCGAAAATCATTTGGTATTGTTTTTCAAGATCCAAGTCTCGACAATGAATTAACCGCATACGAAAATATGCAATTTCACGCCATTCTTTATGGTATTTCAAAAGACGTCTACATTGATCGGATTAAAAAATTGCTTGAGCTTGTTGAACTAACTGATCGCAAGGATTCGTATGTTAAAACATTTTCCGGTGGCATGAAACGCCGTTTGGAAATTGCACGCGGCCTCCTGCATCATCCGAAAGTTCTATTTCTTGATGAGCCCACCATTGGTCTCGATCCCCAGACCCGAAATCATATTTGGAATTATGTAAAGAAATTAAACGAAGAAGAGAAGGTGACAATCTTTTTCACCACCCACCACATGGAAGAAGTGGAGCGCTACGGCCACACTATAGCCATTATTGACCACGGTAAAATTATTGAGCAAGGTACAATAGACGAAATCCGTAAGAAAGCCGGCACCGACAGCATTGAAGATGCCTTTATTAAGTTAACCGGCCGGCAAATTCGGGCAGAAGCGTCGAATTTTAGTAAAAGCACCTTACGAGGCTTTAGAGGAATGTAATTTTATGCGAACTATTTATATTTTGTGGATTAGACAGTTAAAAAGATTTATTCGTAAGCGAGCGAGCCTTATCGGCGCCCTTGGCCAGCCTTTAATATTTTTGATAGCTTTCGGCTTTGGTTTAAGTCCTGTATTTGCTCGAGCCGGGCAGGGGAATTACATTCAGTTTATTGGTCCGGGTATTATTGCTATGACTATCCTTTTTACTTCTATCTTTACCGGCACCGAAGTTATTTGGGATAAGCAATTTGGATTTTTGAAAGAAACATTCGTTGCGCCTGTATCTCGTTTTGAAATTCTGCTTGGTAAAACATTGGGAGGCGCAACCGTGGCTGCTATTCAAGGAATTCTAGTATTCTTTATTACTCTGGCAGTTGGTTTCCGACCGCACAGTTTAGTAATGCTGCCGCTGGCCTTGCTCTATCTCGTGCTCATTGCTGTTTTGTTCTCAGCAGTTGGCGTAGCTATTGCTGCTAGACTTGAAGATATGCAAGGTTTTCCGCTTATTATTAACTTTGTCATTCAACCGCTCTTTTATCTTTCAAGCGCATTGTTTCCGGTTCAGGGTTTACCAAAAATTCTCGGATTTATTACTACTATTAATCCACTATCATACGGCGTTGATGGTATGCGCTATGCCTTAAGCGGCAGTTCGCATTTTTCTCCATGGCTTAGTCTTGGTGTCCTCTCAGCATTCCTCATTGCAGCTCTGGCTGTAGGTATTTACCAATTTCGAAGGATTCAGTTATAATAGTATTGTTGAGTTAGTTCATTACTAAGTAATTTTTTATATATGGGAGTTCCAATAAATTATTGGGCAGTGTTGGTGGCAACACTGGTCAACATTGTTTTAGGATTTTTGTGGTATGGACCGATTTTTGGTAAAAAGTGGAGGAGACTCATGGGCATGACGATAGAGAGTATGGAGAAGATGAAAGCCAAGGGCATGACACAGAGCTATGTGCTTATGATCGTCGGCGCTTTGGTTATGAATTATGTATTGGCTCATGCCTTGGTTTTTGGTATGACCTACACCGGCATGTACGGAGTTGTTGGAGGCATGACTGGAGCATTTTACTATTGGCTCGGTTTTGCTGCGCCATTAACCTTGAGTTCTGTAATGTGGGAAGGCAAGTCATGGAAATTGTGGTTCATTGATGCTGGCTACTATTTGGTGGCTCTTCTCATTGCTGGCGCAATCTTCGGATACTGGGTGTAATGAAAATACGTCCACTTGTTTTGATTGTTCTCGGGCTTCTTATTATTCATGCTGGAATTTTATACTGGATGGGTCAAGTGCCGATCTGTAAGTGCGGCTATGTGAAATTGTGGCATGGTGTGGTTTCAAGTTCCGAAAACTCTCAACATCTGACTGACTGGTATACGTTTTCTCATATTATTCACGGTTTTGTTTTCTACTTTTTCTTGTGGCTCATTAACAAAAAATGGCCGATACCATGGCAGATGCGATTATTGATTGCCATTGGTGTTGAAATGGCTTGGGAGATTTTTGAAAATACTGATTTTATTATTAATCGCTATAGGGAAGTAACTATTTCACTTGATTATTACGGTGACAGTATTATTAATTCTGTGGCAGATATTGTGGCAATGATCGTTGGATTCTTGGCAGTGCGAAAAATGCCAATTTGGCTGACTATTCTTTTGATAATTGGCATGGAAGTTTTCGTTGGATATTATATTCGCGATAATTTAACCCTCAATATTATTATGCTCATCTATCCACTTGAATCAATTCGAGTTTGGCAAATGGCTGGGTAATAAAAAACAACTCTCTCGAGTTGCCTTACGTATACGTATACGGATACTGATCGATGTCGTACCTTTCGGGTACTTGGAGCGATGTGGGATCTTTTCCGTCCCAACTGATGAGACCTTGAACCACCATGTTGGTGATGCCAGGCTGATGCTGATGCTCAACTTTGTTTACGTTTGCTGCCAGCGTTTCGGCAGTATCTTCAGGTGAGATATGCACGAAATGTCGGAAGAAGACTGGGCCGACGTCGTACTGAGTCTTGTCATCGGACGAAGTTTCACTGACGAAGTGCATGCAAGCGGCAGAGTGAGTAATCACTTTACGTCTGTACGCCTCAATACTGGCTTCGTGGACATGATGCCCGAACATGTTATGACCACCGAAGTGATCAGGCCGCCCAGGCATTGTCAGATTCCCTGGATGGATGTTAATCGTTATCCGAGGATCATGACCAGATATGAGCTTGAGCCATCCTGTCAAAGCAACAAGATCAGGCTCGTACCTCTGGAAAATTCCTCGGTATTCTTCCTCAATGTAGGGACCTTGGAAAGGGATGAATGGAATTCCTAAGCGATCTGCTCTGACTCGGACACCTCCATTGGGATAGTTGCAAACCACCCCAATGATCTTTGCCTGAAGTGTCCCATTTTTGGTTGCTTCAAACAGCTTCTCCAATCCTGAACCACCACTTGTGGGTGTTCCAGAAGCCAAACCGAGTATGCGTGGTAAGCTCATGGCGAGCTCCTTCCTGTAAAAGGCCTAGGGTCTATCGATATAGTAATCAAATATATGTAATTTGCAAATAAAAACGCCCCGCAAGAGGCGGGGCGTTTTTTTAGGAGTGATTACATCATTTCTTCATCCTCGCTTGATTCAGTTCCGGTACGGCCTTCTTCAGCGGTTGAACCTTCCTCAGATGGTCGGCCACCGCTGTGGCTTGCCTTACCTCCTTCACTTGCGACACGCTTTCGGGTTTCTTCATCAGCAGAAGCTAATCCTCGCTTGCTGTTTTTGTTTTCGTCATTATTCATAAGAATAGATATTAAAATTTATAACGAGAATCTGTGTTCCAAACATTTGTTCAGAACGAAACTACAGACGGCAGCACTCTCGGCTTCTTACCTTGTTGAGGTATGTAAGAAAGCTGGGCGTCGTTCGTTGTTAAAAACGGGACTGCTCTTTATTTATTAGTACATAATACTAAAAAAATTATATGACAAGGTTCATAGCGCTCGGAACATTATCCCTTGTGGTTGCACTGTCACTTGTCGTAGTTCCACTTGTTAATGCCCAGACTTTTGACAATTATACAAGTGCATCTCCGACGGTTAGTGCTTCACCATCAGTAAGTGCCTCACCGACCATGAGTGCATCTCCGTCAGTAAGCTCAAGCCCTAGTACAAGGGGTGCTACATCAAACAGCACGACATCACCAGGTTTGCCAAATACAGGAGTGGGCGGTGAAGCAGCAAAGAATTTGAGTATCTTGCTTGCATCAGGATTAGTTGTTGTTGGAGGCATCATCCTTCTTTCACGACGAATGGCCTAATGTACGTTTGGTATAGCGGCAAATAACCGTCCCTTCGACTATGCAGAGGACGGTTATTTGTTGCAATAGCAATAGATAGTATGAAAAGAGGTATACGATTTTCAACAATTTTTATCGGGTTTATCACATTATGGGGTCTGGCACTTTTTGTCGGCACCATTCAACGTGCCACAAGCTCACCGATTCTCGAACCGGAGGTAGAAATGTCGGAGCAGTATTATTCTATTTCAACTGAAGCTCGGCCCAAGGCTTTGAGTATTCCACGGCTTGAAGTGGATGCCCAAGTTCAACATGTTGGTATGGCTCGAAGCGGTCGGATGGCCGTGCCGACAAACTATACTGATGTCGGTTGGTATCGTTACGGTGTGAGTCCAGGACAAAGCGGCAATGCTGTATTTGCCGGCCACCTTGATAATGGGTTTGGCCGGCCTGGAGTTTTTAATCGACTTCAGGAACTTGAGGTAAACGATGATATTTTTATTACTAATGAAGATGGGCAGAGATTACATTTTAAAGTTATGAAGACAGAACAGCTATCAGCCGATACATTTTCGACATCATCTGTCTTCACTGGTGATAACGGAGCGTTTATAAAACTCATTACCTGCGAAGGACAATGGGATTCCGCTACAAAAACATATTCGGAACGGCTGGTCATTACTGCTCGTCTTATTCCAGACTAGTCGCGATCAATTTTATACCCCCGACCTGGAATGGTGTGAATGAGTTTTGATTTTCTGCGTGTATCTATTTTTTTGCGAATATTTAAGATATGAGCTTCAATTGTATTTGAGAACGGATCGGTCTCGGCATTCCAGACATGTTCCATAATCATGCCTCGTGAGATGACGATACCCTTATGGCGCATTAAATACTCTAGAAGAGAGAATTCCTTGCGGGTTAAATAAACACTTTTTTCACCTCGGGTCACTTTTTGTTTGGGAATATCGACAATAAGATCATCAAGGGTCAGAATGTCAGGTGCGAGAATTGTCGGTCGACGCATCAGTGCCCGAATCCGAGCCATCAGTTCCCGAAAAGAGAAAGGCTTACTCATATAATCATCTGCGCCGGCATTCAAGAGTCTAATTTTTTCTTGAGCATCAGCCATAACTGAGAGCATCATGATCGGTGTCGTCTTACCGGCAGCCCGAATATCAGTACAAATTGTGCAGCCATCTTTCTTTGGTAAAGCAACGTCAAGAAGAATAATGTCATAATCATTAGTTCGAGCCATATATGAACCTTTTTCGCCATCTGAAGCACTATCAACAGCAAAACTCTCAGCCTCAAGGCTCTGCTTTAGGGAGTCTCGGATCTCTGGGTCGTCTTCAACGATAAGAATACGCATATCACTATATAAACACGAATTTTAAAAAAAGCCAGGAACGGTTGGGGAAGGGTCTTCATAAAGATTTTATCTCGTGTTAAGGCCGTGGTTCAGGGTATGGGATTTACAGCAGTTCATGAGTATTTTCTTCTGAGGTTCTACGCAAGTTTTCCACACTTTGGCGTCATTTTCTAATGTACAATGGAACATACTATGAGTATTTCAATCACCAAGACAGACGGCACCCGAGTGGCATTTAATGCAGATCGAATTAACCGGTCAATTGAGCGGGCATGTAAGGGGCTGACCAATCCGATTGCTATGGTTACGCAGATTGCGACCGAAACACAATTAACGTTGTACGATGGCATCACCGAAGAAGAAATGGATTTTGCGACAATCAATGCTGCTGTTCAAAACATTAAAGAAGATATTGAATATGACAGGGTAGCAACAAGACTTCTCCTTAAAACAATTTACCGAAAGGTAGTTGGTGATTACGACAAAGATAATCCGGAAGAATTACGTCAGAAACATCGTAATGGATTTATTTCCTATGTTAAAAGCGGTGTAGCCAATAAACGCCTCCATCCAGACATGATTGAAAAATATGATTTAGATATATTGGCGAATGCCTTGAAGCCTGAACGTGATGAACTTTTTAAGTATGCAGGTATTGATGGTTTGATGAATCGCTATGGACTTAAGGATATGAAGCAGCAACCACTCGAGACTCCTCAATATATTTTTATGCGTATTGCTATGGGGTTGAGCTACCATGAGGATAATCCAACCCAGTGGGCTATAAAGTTCTACAATAAAATGTCGAAGCATGAGTATCTTGCTGGCGGTTCAACTAATTTAGGTGCAGGTACGGTTAGACCGGCATTATCAAACTGCTTCTTGCTTGAAATTCATGACAATATGGAGCATATCGCTAAGTCTGTTTCTGATGTCATGCTTTTGTCAAAAGGTTCAGGCGGCATTGGGGCTTCAGTGACAAAACTTCGGGCTGCTGGTTCACCACTCCGAAAAAACTTTGGTGGTGTTTCTACTGGTCCAACACCGTATGCAAAAATTATCGATACTGCTATTAGAGCAATTCAGCGTGGCGGTAAGAAAAAAGGTGCCCTCTGTTTTTACATGGAAAATTGGCACCTTGATTTTCCGGAATTCATAGATTGGAAGCATAATGCCGGTGATGATTATCTTCGCATGCGTACCGCCAACACTGCTGTCTTTATGTCCGATGAGTTTATGCGCCGGGTTCAGAAGGGCGAGGATTGGTATATGTTTGATCCGGTAGAGACGCCTGATCTTAATGAACTCTATGGTCAAGCATTTAGTGCTCGCTATCGAGAATACACAGAAATGGCAGATGCAGGGAAGCTTCGAACCTATAAAAGAGTGCCGGCGCAGGAGCAATTCAGGCAGATTTTAGTGGCCATGCAAACAACGTCGCACCCATGGCTGACCTGGAAAGACACTATTAACCTACGCGCGCTCAACAACAATACCGGTACGATCCACATGTCTAACCTTTGTACCGAAATTTGTCTGCCGCAAGATGAAGAAAATGTTGCTGTATGTAATCTAGCATCACTAAATCTTGCTGCCCATGTCTTTAATAAAGAAATAAATTGGGCTAAGCTTGAAGACTCAGTTCGAACTGCCGTTCGCCAACTTGATAACCTGATTGATATTAATGTGCTGCCTATTCCTGAAGCTGAAAAATCAGACAAAGAAAATCGGGCTATAGGTCTTGGTATCATGGGATTTTCGGATACGATTGAACAATTAGGCATGTCATATGATTCAGAACACGCTTGGGACTTTGCTGATCGAATCTTTGAATTTATCAGTTATATGGCTATTGATGAGAGCGCAAACCTAGCCGAAACACGCGGCAGTTATAGTCATTTCAGGGGTTCCGGTTGGTCAAAGGGAATGGTACCGATTGATAGTATAAAACAAGTAGAGGAAGATCGAGGACGGGCACTGACTGTTGCTAAGGAAAGCCGTCACAAAGGTCTCAATTGGGATATTCTGCGAGCTAAAGTTAGAAAAGGTATGAGAAATGCAACATTAATGGCCGTCGCTCCTAATGCCAATATCGGTCTTGTAGCTGGTACTACACCGGGTATTGATCCGCGCTTTGCCCAAGTTTTCTCTCGCAATAAAATTTCCGGTAAATATCTTGACCTTAATCACAACTTAGTTAAAGATCTAAAGAATATGGGTATTTGGGAAAAGGTCAGGGAGCAAATTGTCGAAAATCAGGGAGATATCTCAGATATTAATGCTATTCCGCAGCATATTAAGGATGTGTATAAAACATCTTTTACCACTTCACCTTATGCCTACATTGAAGTTGCCGCTCGAGCCCAAAAATGGGTTGATCAGGCATTGTCGAGAAATATGTATCTCGAAACGCGTGATATTGATGAAACAATGCGTATCTATCAGACCGCTTGGGACAAGGGCTTGAAAACTACCTACTATCTGCACATGAAACCACGACACAGTGCTGAGCAGAGTACGGTTGCGGTTAATAAGTCTCAGAAAATGGGCCGAGTCGGATTCGGAGCAGTCAGAAAGCAAGCAGATATTGCGCCAATGTCATTTGCTTCACCATTGCAGAAAACAATTGATATGACTCCAGCGGTTATGGATGAATCGGCTGAAGTTTCTTCAGAACCTCATGTAGAAGAAAACCTAGGCGGCTTATTTGAAAAGGCAGCGCCAGCGGCATCTTCATCTCCGCTTGCTTCAGCTACAGCTCACACCACTCCAGTCATGACTGCTCCAGAAATTCGAACTCCGGCGCCTGCTCATACTGCCGAGAAAAAAACGCAGGGTTTTAATCAGCCGAAAGCACAGCATCAAGCTCCAGCTGCATTGCCCAAGACAAAAGGTTTTGTCTCACTCGAGAACTTAAAAAAGAATACACATAAAAACAATCAAAATAACCACAAACAGGGGAATAATAAGCAACAACACAAACATCAGCCGCATCAGCAAAATAAATCAGAGTCAAAAAATACTAAGCCACACATTTACCGCTCAGCCTCCGGTCCTACTGACCCTGCCGACGCCAACATCTGCGACGATTGCCAGTAAAATTAAAAAATCAGGCTGCTTGTTTCCTAGACAAGTGCTTGTATGCTTGGATGAATTTTACTATTTCGAGTTGGGTGAATGAGCGGTGGAGGAAGAGGGGAAGGTTGTGATTTTTGAGGTAGGTGAGGGTAGAACGCTCGGCTATGGGCTTAATAAAAGCCCTTAATTTGCGGCGTTTTTGGATTACAGGCAATAAATCCCGAGTATCCTCAGCTGTCAGGAGATCGGCATTAGCTTTTGGGGTTTCCATACTCCTATAGATGGTTTTTTAAGCGTTCTCTTACATTCTCTGCTTCAGACCACATTCGAGAGTATCGTGCAATGTTTCTTTCACGAGTCTCATCGTCTATAATATAACGACCTTTACATTTATCAGTAATTACTACCCCTATGCCACTTATTGGAAAACCATCACCTGAAGACACAAATTTACATCCATTTCACTACAAGTGGGCTTATGATTTATATAATCAAGCTGTCAGAAACACCTGGTTCCCACATGAAATTGCTTTGAAAGAAGATATTGATGATTGGCATAAGATGACTGATGATGAGCGCCATGCCGTAAAGTTTCTGATGGCTTTTTTTAATCCTGCCGAGCTTATTGTCAACCGCTCAATTGCGCTGGGTATTTATCCATACTTGAAATCTCCAGAGTGTCACTTGTATCTTGCAAAACAAATGTGGGAAGAGGCCAATCACTGCGTCGCTTTTGAATATGTTTTAGAAACATTTCCCTTTGATCGAAATACTATTTATACTATTCACCTAGATACGCCTTCGATGCAAGCCAAAGAGAATTTCATTACGACCTACATGCGTCGGATGACTGAGGAAACACTTGATATCGAAACAACAGAAGGTAAAAAAGATTTCATTAGAAATCTTGTGGCCACAAACATTGTCATGGAAGGTATTTGGTTCTACTCAGGTTTTATGGTAGCCCTTTCATTTCGTCAGCGCAATCAATTACGAAACTTTGGCTCAATGATTAACTGGGTCATCCGAGATGAATCATTGCACTTAAAATTTGGTATTAATCTCGTCCACAATATTTTGGAAGAAAATCAGGAACTTTTGACCGAAGAATTTGCCGAGGAAATCCGCCAGCTGGTGATTGAGGGAGTAAATCTCGAAGTAAATTATAATAAAGATCTCTTTCCAAACGGTATTCTTGGCCTCAATGCCGACTATGTAAACCAATATGTGCAATATGTCGCTGATCGACGTTTGGAAGAACTTGGTTTGCCAAAGCACTATAATGTCACTAATCCGGCTAAGTGGATGGCTACCTCAACTGATGTTTTTGAATTGGTAAACTTTTTTGAAGCTCAGAACACAAGTTATGAAGTTGATGCCCGAGCTCATGGCAAAGAAAAGAAAAAAGAAACTCCAGCACCTACAGCTGAATAGCTATTGTAAATTCAGATTTGGTGTGGTATAGTATCAACGCTATGTCACCTGGCCGAATACTCTTTTTCATTTTAATGCCAATCTATGTACCATTGGCTCTCTTTGTGAATGGAACCTATAACTGGTGGGTAAGTCTTTCAAATCGCCGCATACTTTTTTTTATTTTGTTGCCGATTTACGTACCACTCTCCCTTTTCCTCAATTGGACCTTTGAATGGTGGACGAAGTTGTCTGAGTAGCTTGCTCCAGGCTTTGGCTTATGCCACAATAGGAAAACTATGACCTTAGCTACACATGCTGTTACCGGTGCGCTCATCGGCGCCGTAGCCTCACAAAATTTGTTATTTGCTGCTGGTGCAGGCTTTATAAGCCATTTTCTTTTTGATACCATTCCGCACTGGGATTATTCTTTACGAACACTTGAAAAGAAAAGCCTAAGTATTGAAAATAACATGAATACTAAAGGCCTGAATTTTATTATTGATCTAGCCAAGATTGCTTTCGATTTCTGGTTAGGAATGGCCCTAGTCTTTGTTATGGTTTATTCTTTGCCGCTCCCGGTTATTATTGGGGCCTTTATAGGTGCTCTGGCCGCAGTTTTACCAGATCCACTTCAGTTTGTATATTGGAAACTCCGTCCACGCATCATGTTGCCGATTCAACACTTCCATATGTATATGCATGCAACGCATAAGCTTAATGACCGACCACTTCTTGGCGTAACCAGTCAGCTGGGTATTGTCATTATAACGTTTATAGTATTTCAGCTAATATATTAGTATACTTTTATCATGTACCGCGGACTTATTATCACAGTCATCGTTTTTCTCATTCTCATTGCCTTAGGTGGATTTCTAATTTTTGATATAGGCCGAGGTGGTAGTGAGTTATCTCCAGAAATAATTGCTAGCCCAATTTCATCACCAACACCGACGGCGACAATAACACCAAGTCCGGCAACAACCACTACATCACTTGTTCGGATAACTTCTCCAAAACCAGGTGATCGAGTCCAAAGTCCATTAGTCATTAAAGGCGAAGCCCGAGGTCAATGGTTTTTCGAAGCAAATTTCCCCGTTGAAATTCGAGATGCCAATGGTAAGATTTTGGGTGAGTGGTATGCTGAAGCTAAGGGAGATTGGATGACCACAGAGTTCGTGCCCTTTGAGTCGACCTTGGCTTTTTCACCGTCAACAACCGCAACAGGTACACTTGTTATCATGAATGCCAATCCTTCCGGTGATACGGAACGGGCGCTCGAATTAAAAATCCCAATAACTTTTAATCCGCAATAATTAGTACAATGGAAACACTTATTCACGCTGATATTTTCTTTTTTATTACTACCATTGCTGTGGTTCTTATTTCTATTGGTATCATTGTTGCCATTGTGTATATTATAAAAATATTACGGACAGTTTCTCATGTTTCTGATAAAGTGAAGGAGGAGAGTGAAGAGATTTTATTAGATTTAAAGCACCTTCGTGGTAATGTTAAGTCGCAAGGTTTTCGGTGGTCGTACGTCAAGCAGTTTATTAGAAGTATCTTTAAACGAAAATAATATGGCACAAAAACATCGAAAAGGTTCAGGTGTGGGAGCGGGATTAGGTATGGCGGCATTAGCAGCAGCGGCGGCAGGAGCATACTTTTTATACGGATCTAAAGAAGGGGCAAAGCGACGCCAGAAGATTAAAAGTTGGACATTGCGCATGAAAGGCGACGTCATGGATAAAATGGAGAATATGCGGGAGTGGAGCGAGGAGGCATACAATCGAGTCGTTGACGGTGTATCTGAGAAATATAAAAATGTTAAAAATGTAGATCGCAAAGAACTTGATGCAGTAGTCAAGGATTTAAAAAAGCATTGGAATAATATTCGCAGGCAGGTAGAAGGAGGTCAAAGGAAAAAGCCAGCCGCTCGCCGCAAGAAGGTATAGAGATGAAAAAGGATACTTCCTGGGGGAATGTTGCTGACTGGTATAAAAAATACTTAGATGATCCAGACTCGTATCAGAGTCAGGTGATTTTGCCGCAGTTGATAAGGCTCCTTACTATTAAAAAAGGCCAAAAGATTTTGGACTTAGCTTGTGGCACAGGATTTTTCTCAGAAGTATTTCAGGCTCAGGGCGCTGAGGTCATTGGTGTGGATATTGCTTCTGAACTCATCGATATTGCACGTCTGCACGCCTCAAAAGACATTCAGTTTATTGTCTCTCCAGCACATAAACTCGGAACGTTACAAACTCAGAGTATTGATACTGTTGTTATTATATTGGCTATTCAAAATATTAAAGAAGTCAAAGAAATGCTTGCTGAATGTAAACGAGTTCTTAAAAAAGACGGCAAGATAACTATTGTCATGAATCATCCTGCCTATAGAATTCCCGGAGGCTCTTCATGGGAGTGGCATGAACAACAAGGCAGACAGTATCGACGTATAGATGCATATCTCTCAGAAAAGACAGTAGAAATCAGTATGCATCCAGGTAAAGATCCGCATACCAAAACAGTTTCATTTCATCGACCGATCCAGTATTATGCAAAACTTGCTCACAATTCAGGTTTTGCTATAAGCCGGATTGAAGAATGGATATCCCACAAAACATCGGAGATCGGTCCGCGTCAGAAAGAAGAAGATCGAATGAGAAAAGAAATCCCACTTTTTATGTTCCTTGAACTTTCACAGTTCGGTAACGTATAATATACCTATATGAATCATTATGTATGTAGTGAATGCGGAGGAGTGTCTCACAGCGCAGGTACATGCCAAACAGATGGCTGTATGCAGCAGGGTACACCATTAAAGGCCTGTAAATGCGAAGATGGTAAGCATGCGGGGCTTATGAATGGCTCTGGTGACATAGAATCATCTCTGGAACAACCACGGCCAACGACAGGAGAGTTTATTGATCTCGACGCTAATCTCTAAAGGCTTTTTCGCTGAGTATTAAGTTTGTAAGCAAAGGCAATACCTGAAAGTATTGCAATTGAAACGACTAGGAAAATATAGTGAATGGGCAGGACTCGGACCAAGAGGCTTGTCAGGAGCGGCGCAACTATGTAGGCCATAGGACCGGCCATTCTGAAAATACTGATAAAACCGGCATCACGGTCAGAGACACGTTTGAAAAATGAATATTCCGCACCGACTTCAACAAAGCTTGCACCAACACGTGACATAAACAAAAGGGCAGACCACAATAATACATTGGCGTCTCTCAGGAAAAAGATTGTACATGAAGATACACTTATGATAAAAAATCCGGCAATGAGAGCGTCTTTTTCGGCGCCGATCCGATCAAAGAGTCGGCCAAGCGGCGCCTCAAAAAGGACAAACGGTACGAGCATTATCGTGAACATAAAACCTATTTTCTCCCAACTGAAACCGATTACTTCGTGCAGATAGAGCGGCATATAAATAACCATAGCGGCATAAAAACTATGGAGCAGGAAATTAATGATGAATATCCTGTTGAGATTTTTATGCGGTACGAATTTCTTAAGACTGTCTATAAAATTAATTTCTCGTAATTTTCTGGTGCGAATAGTTCTGAATTCATCGAAGGTAAGGAAGAGAAGTGCCATACAAAAGACTGCCGAGATAAGATATATCGTTCGGTAAGAACTCATGGTAACGATTTTACCTACGATGAGCGGAGAGAGAACAAAAGCAACATTGTGAGCTGTCAGATACAGGGAATGAACACCACCGGTGTGATTCTCATTTCTCATAGTACCCTCAAGGAATAGATCGAGACCAAATAAGAGAAGCGGCGGAATAGCCTGATGAATGACGAAAAGAATTTTTATAAGTTCCGGATTGGAGCTTGAAAACAATCCAAGTAGGACGATAATTTCCGTACAAAGAATTGAGGCGAAAAAATAAAAATTACTGATTCGACGGATGATACTTGAACTGGCGATAAGAATGAGTACTGTCAACAAGGCTCCAGCAGTATATAGAAGACCAACTGTTTTAGCCGGAAAGAATTCGCTCAGGAAGGTTGAGTTGATGTAAATGGTAAAGGCGTAATGAAACGACATCAAAAACGCCGCCAGATAGACGAAACGGACCTTGTACCACATACGAGAACGCATAGCCTTATTATATCAGGCTCTAGCGAGAATGAGTGTTGATAAAAGAAAAAACCGCAAGCTGTGCGGTTGGGATTCAGGAATGCGGAGTTCCCTGACGAGATCTGTGGAAAGTAACGAGAATTCCTTCATCAGTGTTGGCTGACAGATACCAGAGATCTTGATGTATCGCAAGGGCACACATCATTCCGCACATCATCAGAAACTGTTCTTTGTTCATACCCTTGAGGTCAAGAGTGTCTACCGTAGTGTCTCCTTGTTGGAATAACAAATTCTCAGACTGTCCGCCTTCAGTGAAGCATGTAGCCGTGAGCATGCTTGTTCTCGGATCGTATAAAAGTGTGACGTCAGAACTGAAAGCGATCGGACGATTTCCGGCTGCAAAGCTGAATCCTCGTGGCATGAGTTTTTCCTCTGTAGAAATGTGTACCCCCTAAAAAACATACTGATTGATACTATACAGTAGAAATAGTATAGGTCAAATCCTTTTGGAAAATCTAAACTCCTAAGAGGACGGGGATGACGATTGGGCGTTTGGCGGTTTGCTGGAAGAGATATTTTGAGACGTTATCGGTTACGACTTGCTTAACATAATCGAAGTTAATTGGATGCATGCCGGCTACAGAATCTTCAATAGTTTTTTTGATGATATAGCGAGTTTGCTGGAGCAAATCTTGTGATTCGCGCAAATAAACGAAACCGCGGGAAATAATGTCCGGACTTTTCTTGAGTTTTCCTGTCGAGGTATTGATTGAAGCGATAATAACGAACATGCCGTCTTGAGCAAGCATTTGGCGGTCACGAATAACTACTTCCTGCATATCACCGACAGAGAAACCATCAACCATCATAAGTCCATCAGGCGCTTTCTCTTTGAGACGAACAAGTTTTTGACCTTGGTCTTGAATTTCAATAATAGCCGAGTTGTCCGGAACAACAATGCGTTCTTCGGGCATGCCAAGCGATTCTGCCAGTTCAGCATGAAGCTTCAACATATAGTGATTGCCGTGCACAGGCATGAAAAACTTTGGATTGATTTTTTTAAACATCCATTCAAGCTCACCACGATTGCCATGGCCGGAGGAGTGAATATAGACATCAGAGGTGCGGTAGTGAATGATTTTAGCACCTTGGCGGGCAAGGTTATCCTTGAGTTTCTGAACACTTTTCTCATTACCAGGAATAATCGATGAAGAAAGGAGAACCGTATCGCGTTTAGTGATTTTCAGATGCTTGTGCTGTTTATTAGCCATGCGCATGAGTGCTGCGAACTCTTCACCTTGAGCACCTGTTGAGAGAATGACGATACGATCCGGCGGATATGACTCAATATCTTGAGCACTAATAATAGTATCTTTTTTTACCTTAAGCATGCCGGCAAGGGTGGCGATTTCAATGTTTGTCTTCATTGAACGGCCTTCGACAACAATTTTTTTGCTGTATTTCTCGGCGACTTCAATGATTTTAATCATACGCTCCATTTGTGAAGCGAAGGTGCCGATAATCAACCGGCCTTTAATGTTTTTGATAATATCTTCGAGGTTCTTGTGGACTAATTTCTCTGGAGTAGAAAATCCAGGATTATCAATATTGGTCGAGTCATTCATCATCAAGAGCACTTTCTCATTTTCAAATTTGCCGTATTCCTGTTGTTCTGCGTCGGTCGGTGTGCCATCAACGTGATCAAGTTTCGGATCACCAGGGTGAATAATACTGCCGTATGGTGTGCGGATAATAACACCCATTGAATCGGGAATAGTGTGAGTGACGGCAAAAAACTTAACTACAAGACTACCGACTTGAATGGTATCGTCCTTTTCAACAATGCGGATATCAAGTGGTGGCAATTGAGGAAACTCTTCCTGGCGTTTCCGAATCATGAGTGCAGTTAAATTTCTGGTATACATGGGCGGGTTGCCAATGCGGGGCATGATGTAAGGAATACCGCCGATGTGATCTAAGTGGCCGTGGGTAACGAGAACTGCTTTAATTTTTTCTTTGCGGTCTTCGAGATATTTGGTATTAGGTAAAATGTAATCAATTCCAGGTGTGTCTTCTTCTTGAAATTGAAAACCCATATCGATAACAATGATATCGTCTTTATATTCGATCAGGGTCATGTTTCGGCCGATTTCCTCAACCCCGCCGAGAGGAATAATCCGGATGTTTTCACCAAGAGGTGGAATTTTATGTTCGGCTTTTTTGGTAAAAGACTTTGTTTCACCGTTATGAGCTTGGCGAGGTGCTCGGCCTGTACGTTCGCGCATAGGTTTTTTTCCGGCAAAGCCTCCTCGAGGCCGATCAGGACTATATGTCCGTGGTCTTGGAGAAGAGTATGTTCGTTCTGAATTCATAGGTTTTTGATTATTCATATGTAGTTGGGGAAAATATTTTCCACATTTTGTCGGTACTTAAGTACCAGGTGTTAACGGTGCTAAAACGTTCGCTTGGATTTGATAATTCATGGATATCTACACCTCGGAGGTCTTCCGGTACGACATAGATAAAATGCGGTGAGTACAGGAATACTGCTGGTATATCTTTATTGAGCTCTCTCTCAAATTTTCCGTAGAGCTCTTGTCGAGTTTCACGCTTAGTCTCTGTCCTCATCGTTTCAAGAAGTTTGTCGACAGTGTCATTCTCATAGAGGGCAACATTGAGGCCTGGGTCGACACGCTGACTTCCGTGCCAAAAAGCATAGAGGTCAAGGTCTCGATTAACCACTTGGCCAAAAAGCAGGGCATCATATCGGCGGGGCTTAATAATATTTTGATTAAGATAACCGCCTTCAACGACTCTGACTGATACGTCGGCCCCGATAGCTTTCCATTCTGTCTGAATGAAATCAGCCACTTCCTTAAGTTCCGGTGCATCCGATGTTGAAATCGAGAATGCCAGTGGGATAACTTCTTTGCCGATGGTTTTCTCCCGAATTCCCTGGGCATTGAGATGCCAGCCATTTTTCTCTAACAACTGTATTGCCTGAACTCTAGCAGTTGTTGTCGAAGCAGTGGGAGGTTCGGACGTGACTCCACCAGTAAAGCTTTTTGGCACGGCGCTGTCAAGCGCAGAACCAAATCCTTGTAAAACTGAGGCGACGATATGGTCTCGATTAACACCCAGCGATAGGGCATTGCGGACTTCTTTATATGTCAGAGCTCTATTATTAGCTTGATTGAAGAATACAGCAAAAATGCGTGGCAATGAAGCTTCAATAATTGGTGAGCTCTCGTTTTTTAAAATACTAGCATTGTCAGGAGAAATGCTGCTCATGCTCTGGACTTCGCCATTATGATACGCTTCAATCAACGTTTTTTCTGTACTGTAAAATTTGAAAACGATAGAACTGATAAATGGTTTACCACGATAAAATTTTTCGAAGGGATGAAGATCATATGAAATAGGAATACCATTAGCAGTTTGCTCAATGCTATTGAGTTTATATGGTCCTGAACCAATTGGTTTAATATTGTAACTTGAGGTAATAAATTTTTCGCCTTCAAGTTCCTGCCAAATATGCTTTGGCAATATGCCGATGGTTGTATTTTCCAAAAAAGGAGCATAGGGCAATTGCAAAATGAATCGTACTTCATGATCATTCATTTTTTCAACAACCACACCCTCCCAATGTGCTCGTTTAGGGCTCTTAATCTCTGCATCCTGAATTTTTTTGATCGTAGTCACAACATCGTCAGCCGTTACTGGCCGGCCGTCATGAAAGAAGGCATCTTTTCGAAGTGTAAAGGTATACATTTTGCCGTCAGTAGATATGCTATAGCTCTCAGCTAAATCTTTACCAAGTGTTCCATCTGGCAAAACTCGCATCAATCCCGAATAGATCAGGGCTGTTAAATCTTTGTCGCCATCAGTTACGGTTAGTACTGGATTAATAAAACGCGGAGAACCAACAACTCCTTCAACAAGTTTTCCACCTGGTCGGGGCACTTCAATCATAAAAGCATTGCTGACATTCCATAGGAGGGCAAAAGCAGACAAGGCAAACAAAGCTGTTAGGCTATATAAAATCATCTTGCCTGTTACCGATACTGTTTGCAGGCTTTGATCAAGCTTTTTGAGTATCGGCAAATGAAATTGCCGTTTAAATATATAGAATATATCCTTCACAATATAACAAAAGTTTTATTATAATTTAGCGTAGCAAGAGAGCAACGAGAGAGGAACCGGCAAACAGAATTGCGGTGACGATGGTGGAAATAAATATAACACGCTCAAGACCCCGGCGGGTATGGCTTGGGGTATTTAGACTTTCTCCGCCTCCAAAGGCGCTGCCTAAATCGGCTTCAGATTGCTGTAAGA
>JAIFWI010000031.1 GCA_019661945.1 Candidatus Parcubacteria bacterium
TGAATGACGTCGTTAAAAAGCTCAAGAAATTTGTGGCTGACAAGAATACTAAAGAAGCCGTGGCCCTCTTAGCCCAAGCCTATCAAGCTATCGACAAAGCAGCCAAGACTAATTTAATAAAGAAAAACGCTGCTAGCCGTAAAAAGTCCCGCCTCTCGGCCATGATTAAAAAGATTTCTAAATAAAAAAAGCCGCGTCCCTCAAGGGCGCGGTTTTGCGTATTGCTAATCTACGGGTTCCCAGGCTTCAGTTGGACCAAGCTTATCGCCGCGGAGGCGGAAAGCGTAGACCCAACCTGGGTTATATTTTGACTCAGCGAAGGAAACAAAAAACATTTTCTCCTTCATGTCCTCGGCGTAATGCTCAAGGAGCACAGCATAGTATCCCAAGTTCCTGAACAGTGCGCACATCCGATGAGCATCCTGCTGTGGTTTTTCGCTGACCAGAGCCATGAATGCTTTCGGATTGCCGAGTTGCTCCAAGAAATGCATGTTGGTGTCGCGATTCATCAGTCTGCCGTCGGCAAACAAATATCTGAGCAGATTGGGATCAGATTCCGAGTGAGCAGTGCAGAGCGGAGGATCTCCCATCTCTGCCATTACTGCAACAGCCGCCTGTAGAAATTCTGAATCTGTCGTGATAAATCCCCACGAGCCTTTGTCAGGCACGGGGACTTTTGCGAACTTTCGGAGGATGATCCACCAAGGCTGACACATGAGTAGTGCCACCAGAGTCACGAAAAAAAGCCAGAACCAAAGGCTTTGGTAAAACATGAGCGCTCCTTTCAGTGAGGGGTTTTCTGTTGCTCACTTTACAATAATATTAAAAAATAGCAAATGGTGCTTGCACCGCGAAGCTTTAGCGAAGTGGTGCCCTCGGCAGGAATCGAACCTGCATTTCATCCTTCGCAGGGATGTGTCCTATCCATTGAACGACGAGGACGTCAGAATGAGATTATCACAAACGGCCTAAAAACCAAAGTACTCAAGAACTTTATGTCCGAGTGATTCGTGGTGCTCGACTTCTTTAAGATGAAAGAGAAGATATTCTCGGACTTCATCAGGAGAGATATGACTGATTGGGATAACAATAAAGGGCATGAAATGTTTCTTTGACTGAACGATGATAGTCGCAGGATGGATATGATCCTCAATCCAAAAAGATTGCAGTGATTCATACGTATACAAAGTATCCTCGATCTGAATGCCACGAGTAGTAAGGTTGATGTGAACCATATGTGGTTCTCGAGCCATATGAATACCAGCGGTTAAAGCCGCTAAGAGAACAAAAACAGCTAGGAGAATATTACCAAAAATGATACAGAGGACGGCAATGGAGATTCCGACAGCCCCGACGGCCCAAAACCAATCGGCAGATTTGGGTTCGTGATGATGCTCGAGTGTATCCCAACTCAATGAATTCTCGTACATGTGTTTAGTGTAGCATATTGTATTAAGGCCCCAAAGCGGTATACTAAGACCTCAATGAAAAAGAGAGTAGCTATTCACTATGCTTGGGGTGAAGACAGGGGAGAAACCCGCTGGCTTTTTTGGCTTGAGAAACAATTACAGAAATTGGGGGTTGAAGTTAGTATTCAACCGGTAGATAGTCAGCAATTTCGGGGTAATTGGATCCACACCTTACAAAAAGATTACGCCGTTACTGACGATCACATCTTTACCCTTGAACATGATCCGGGATGTCTAACAATTTTAAAATATATTGAGTATCTAAAGAATCATGATATAACTGACACCCATCTTTTGGTTGCCGGGACTCATAAAGGGCACAAAGGTGCACCTGGTCCATATATTCGTCTTGAATCTTCAAAAGAATTGATGATTTTTTCTGGTGCTCCAGCTTCAGAGATGCTTCAAAAAATGAATGCGCATCTCATTGTTCTCTACAGTGCTGTACCAGAACAGATTGAGGCAAAAGACAGGGCAAGAATTCAGGCTGGTAGTAGGTCTCGCCTTACTTAGTTTTAAATTCAAAAACTCCTGTCCAGGATTCAGGGGTATGACCTAGAAGATATTCTGAGCGCTCAAGAAACAATTTACTTGGACCATCTTCTCCATACTCAAGTGCTTTTTTAAAAGATAGGATAGCCTTTTCAAATTGGCCCTTTCTATATAATGTCCGGCCTTCATGAAAATATGTCAGAACTTTTTTAAATGTTTCATCAACATCACAAGTGACTAGTTCAAAAATCTTTTTCGGTTCTTTTTTGCCTTTGACCATGACCTCATCAAGTTCACGAATGGTGAATCCTGCTTTCTCGGCTTCATGCGCAGCAGATTCACCTAAAATACACTGAACACTATATGTTTTTGTTATACCTTCGAGTCTTGATGCGAAATTTACTTCATCGCCCATAATCGTATAATTGAAACGTCTTTCTGATCCCATATTGCCGACAATAACTTCTCCGGTATTAATACCCATACCAATTTCAAGCCGAGGCAGGCCTTGTTCCTGCCAATGAATATTCAACCGCTCAAGTTCGGCTATCATGCCAAAAACTGAACGGCAGGCATCAGCTACTTGATTTTGATTTGCCACCGGCGCGCCCCAAAAGGCCATGACCGCGTCACCAATATATTTATCAACCAAGCCCCGGCTATTCATAATCGTGTCAGTCATGCCGGTCAGGTATTCATTAATAATATGTGTTAATTTTTCAGGTGACATCTTTTCTGAAAGGGTAGTGAAACCGCGAATATCAGAAAAGAAAATGGTGACCTTTTTACGTTCTCCTCCAAGGCGAAGTTTTTTGGGATCATTAATTATTTCCTCAATAATTTCTGGCGTCAAATAATATTGGAAGCTTTTGCGGATGAATTGTTTTTCACGTGATTCTGTAATATAGAGTAGCGCTACGAGAATAATGGCCGTGATGACACCAGCTGAAAAGATATATAGGAAGGGAACGAGAATATGAAATGAAAATAACGTCAGACTTATGACAGCAATGATGAGGGCCAGACCCAATTGATAGAGCAAAAGGGTCATGAAGCGCTTATTGAGCCAGAATCCAAGAGTAGCTAAAAATGCAGCAACATATACAAAAATAGTGCCAAAAGTCCGCGGAATAGTTTTAAACTGAACATCTTGCTCGAGAGTGGCAATAATATTGGCATGAGCCTCAACACCGCTCATGACTCCAAAGGGTGTAGCGATAGTGTCATGAAGGCTGTCTGCCGTTACACCAATAAGGACGGTAGAGTCGGCTAAAATTCTTTCGGGAATTTTCTTATTAATCAAATCGATAAAAGAAAAGATCGGAAATGTTTTGATTGGACCACGGTAATCAATTCTGACCACATCTTCTTTGGCCGGAATTTTACTTGAGGCATTGTCAAAACTAGTTGATGAAGCCAGGTAGGTTTTGTTTTTTCGTAAGACGCCGTCCGAATCTGGACTGACATTAATAAATCCAAGTGATGCTTTGTCAGCAAAAAGTTGAAGCGGCCGGACAATAATAAAACCATCCGGACGAATTTCCTGAGGTAATATTACTTTTCCGGATAAGCGAATCAGCTCTTTTTCTAAAAGCGTATCGTCAGCTAGCCCAAGACGGGAACTTTCCGAAAAGTGAATATCAATGCCAATAGCTCGGGCAGAACCGAGTTCTCGCAAAGCTTTAGCAAATACTTCTCGCGGCCATGGCCATTGGCCGATAGCATTCAAACTCTGGTTATCGATGCCAATAATAATAATGTCAGCCGGAGGATTCTTTTTTAGAAAAAACCGATCCTGAATTTTTTCTTGCCAGACATCAAGTGAACCTAAAAGATAAGTGCCGACAATAACCGAAGCGACAATGAACGCTACAAGCAGGGTTATTAATCGAGTACGGGAAATCATGATATCGATTATCGAATGAGATTCGGAATTTTAATGAGCGGATTCTGAAGCTTAGGAATTGTTTGAATTTGAGGATTAATCTGGATTGGTTCTGATACTTTTTTTGCTGTTATAGTCAGAGCTCGAGTGAGGCTGTGTTTTTCTCCGCGATCATCAATAATAATGAGGCTGTAGGTGCTTGGTGGAATATTTGAAATAGGAAATGAAAGAGAACTTTCGCTGACGGGTGTGAAACTTAAGGCATATTCTCCGAGCATCACTGATTTGGCATGTTGCATATTCATGCCATTTGCAGAGACGCGCTCTTGACTGCCTTCTTCAATGCTTGTAGGTGACACTGAATAAATTTCTAATGGTTTGTATGCTTCTGGCTGAGTCTGGACTTGAGGCTCGATGGGTTTAGTTTCTGGTTTTGGCTGAGGTTGCGATTCCGGCGGAGCTGCTGGTGCTGGAGCTTGGGGTTTCACTGCAGGAAGGGGAGCAGCGCCTTGCTGTCGGGTATTGGGTTGTTGAACCTTTGGTTGTTCAACTACTGGAGCTTTTTTAGGAGCCACAGGTAATGTATAAGAAGGATTATTGTACACAAACCATTTGTCTTGCGTATCCTTTGTTGTTAATGTGCCTTGAACAATTTTGCCGTTATCTTGTCGAGAAGCCTTTCCTCCTGGCATGACTCGTACTTCAGATGCTTGGTCGACGATGCCAGTGACAGGATCTTTAGCAAAAAAAGAAACTACACCTTCTGTCACCCAAAGTCTGGTTAAGCCATCTTTAAACCACAGACCAAAAGAAGTACCTCGAACAACAGCGACAGCATTTCGGGTTTGAATTTCAAAGAATTCTCCCTGGCCAGCAAGTTTTTCTACTCGTGACCAGACTGCTCCACCTGAAAGGAAATTTGAATCTTTTTCTTTATGCTCTTTAATTTCGGTAACGGTATTGTAATCAAGAATTGTTTTATTCTTTTCTGCTTCAAGTAAAGCTCGGCCTGTAGGAGTAGTGGTGATAATTGCCCCGACGCTGGTGGTTGCTGTGGTTGGTACTTCTCTCTCGGGTCCTGTTTCCATTTCCTTGAGCAATACTCTCTGTTCTAAGGTAGTAACCGTAATTGGTTCAGCTGTAATTCGCTCTGATAAAACTTCAGGCGAAACATCTGGGCTTTTTGCTCGATAGATGAGGAAACCTACCACGACGAGAATGAGAACTATTGCCACTGCAACAAGAGTCTTTTTCATATGCCAGACTATAACATAAAAACCAAGAAAAAACCGCTTCGGAGGAAGCAGTTTTTTCAA
>JAIFWI010000032.1 GCA_019661945.1 Candidatus Parcubacteria bacterium
GTCACTGCCCAACGGGGAGAACGTAACCTCGATCCCAACCTTTCGAAGACCATCTGGGACAGCCAGTGGGTGGAGGCTTCGTCGGGCTCGATCAAGGTCGGGCATGATGTCGCCAAGCTAAGCCCAGTCGACTACCACATCGAGGCGATGAATCCGCCCCAGGGCGGCGCGGGTCAGTTCCTCGAGTATGGGGTTGTCAAAAACTATTACCCCTACGTCAGTGTGTTCCCGACCGGCCCCAAGGTCACCTCGAGTGATTACCGCTTCCTCGGCTTCCAGTTCGCCCGGCAACAGTTCAACAAGGAACTGAAATCCGAGTGGAACTTGGTGATTCCTTGGTGGCCTTTCCTGGTGATCTTCGGCATCGCTCCCTTCCGCCAATACCTCAGGAAGCGGAAGATACTGCGACAGCCTCAGTTCGCTGTTATCCAATAAGTTCCTTTGATCGGAAAAAATACGAGAACCTGACCGGTTCTCTTTTTATTTGTAGTAAGTCTTTAACTGCGGAGAACGTGGAGGCTGTTATATTCCAAAACTTAGTTTGGATATTGCTGAAATTAATTAATAACTAGTTTTAGCTTTGGCCATTTCTTTAGCCAATCCTTTTCTTTAACTCTTCTTTTGAAGTTTTCGATATCATTAGTAATTGTGGGATTAGGACGTACAATAAAATTTACTAGATCTTCTATCCCAAGAGGTGCAATTAATTTTATCTTCCCATATTTTATAGTTACACCAACACATGTAGCAGTATCAGACCATGTAGACATAGATTGCTCTGTTGACGTATTAGGTAACATTTTTCGCCAAGTATGAGTATAGACCTGATTTACTATCTCAAAATCAATACTCGTTTTAGTTCTTACTCTTTCTGAGAGTTTTTTATCAGCTTCATAATCATTACCATTAGGTTCAAAATACACTAAATCAACATCTGTCCTATTTAATTCTGGATAGTTGTGAAGATAGTCCCAGACTTTGTTTCTTAGAAATCCTGCACCAATAATCCAGTCTGGTAAATCTAATTCTTCAGCAATCTTTAAAACGTCCATCATCCATTCATCTTTTTCTATAATAGTAATAATATCTTGTTCCGTCATGACTAAAGTATATCAAAGGTTCGAACCATTACATTCCGTACAAAATAAAACCGCCTTGTTGGGCGGAATTATTAGCTGCGGAGGACCATGGAGGCTGTTAGAACTTATTATTTATATGGAAAGTGATATAATAGCTGCGCTATGGCAAAAGATTTCGATAAATGGAATATACAAAAGAAAGGTATTCATGACATAGGGGAAAACAAATTTTATCATCCACGTGATATTTGGTGGTGTACACTCGGTGTAAATATTGGTTTTGAGCAAGATGGAAGTGGAGAAGATCATGAAAGACCAGTGTTAATCTTAAGAGGTTTTAGTAAACAGGTATGCTTAGCCATTCCCCTCACGACCTCCACAAAGAAAAATCCTTATCACGTACCTTTAGGTATTATTGGAGAAAGAGAGTCATTTGCAATTATTTCTCAGATTCGGCTTATAGATACAAAAAGATTATCAAATAAAATCGATGTGTTAGATATAGATAGGTTTGAAGCAATCAAAAAAGCCGTCAAAGATTTACTCTAACGGCCTTTCTGTTTTCTCCCTCCGAGGAGGGCGAGCCCGAAGGCATTTGTATATATAGACTATCAAAATACCGTATTCTGTCAAGAAAATATCAGTCTACCTAATTCAGGACCGTGGAGGCTGTTAGAACCTACTATTTGAAAAATTAAGCAAGTGAAAACCCCAAGCAGATTGGAGAGTTCACTTCTCCTTTCCGTTTGGGGTATGAGGGCTGGAGGGTGTGTCACGAATTTTAATGACCACCCGTACATTGTCGATCCATTCCGGGATCTGACCAGGCTTCGGCTTTTCGCTGACAATCACCGAAACCCAGTAGTTATTCGGGTTTCGAGGATCTTGCTTATAGCCAATCTGTTTAACAATGCACAACTTCTCAAGTCCTAACTTGAACGCTTTAATCCGGGCTCTGCCAGTTTCGTCAAATGACGCCATGGCTTCCACTCCTTTCTATACATGATAATACTATAATTAATACATTGTGTCAATTGTGGCACCGTGGAGGCTGTTAGAACTTATTATTTAAATATTTAAGTAAAGAAAAAGCCCGCCGTGTTTGACCACGAGGGCTAGGGTTCAAGGGATTGAAATTCAAAAGCCAGTATAGTGATATGCGATACGAGCGCGCGTGAAAAGTGTGCTGTAAATCTCGCTGATCTGACGAATGTACAAAGTCGTCGTATTGGCCCACAGCTTCGTACTTACAGCTGGCACACCTAGTATGTCTGGACGAACACCGACACATCGTGAGCCAGCACACATCGTTTCTCCTTCGACGTCAAGATGTCTTCCTGTTTTAAGGAAGTAAACAAGATGTAGAAGGAGATGCTCGACCAAGGTGATAGGACTTCTGCCTTCAGTGAAACAACAGGCCGGTATACCTGCCTGATCGAGATCCGGATCGGTAAGGCTGGGAAACATCCTGCCGCACACAGCATCTGGCAAGTGAACATCGGTAACAGTGCTCGGGTCGACCCAAATCCACTGCGCTTGTACACCGAGTTGCTCGAAAACGCTGGTAAACATGTGTGGCCGCAACTCAGTCGGTGTTTTGACAATCCACCATCCACTTGCCCCCGATCGGCCTTCGACCCCAGTGACTCCAAGTTTTTGGTATGCAGCTTCCCAATCTTCAGGAAGCAACCGAACCGGATTGAAGCCGCCGTGTTGGTAGAAGCAGATCTCTTTCTGTGGGGCTACTACTTTTTTCGGAGGACGACCACGCCGCCTCGGAAAATTTGTTGTCGAACTTTCGGTCATTTGGTCCCCTTTCTTTAAATGGGAAATCTTATTTTTATCTCTATCCAAATAATAACACCGAAATTATCTTTGGTCAATCAGCGAAGAAGCGTTGAGGTGCTAGAACTTATTATTTCTTAGAACCAATTATTGATTGAAGTTGAGTACTGTTGATCTCAACCGTTTGTGTCATGAACTTTGCAATAAAAATAGGAGTTACAATTGAAGCTACTAGCGCTAAAACTGATATCACTATTGCACGAATCGATAAAGATTTTGCTTCTCGGGCATTTTCTCTTGCAAATTTTAATTCCTGGTAGTCAATATATGTAAACTCAGTTTCAAAGTTAAGTATATAATCATTATCGGGTGAATTAGCTTTTTGATGATCACCGTGGATAAATAAGAAAATCGTTTCTCCTTTAGTATTTTCCCCTTCATTGTAGCGTCTACATGCATCATGAAAATGTCGAGATAGTAAGTTTACTTCCCATTCTTTGAGATTAAGTTCTTTACTCTTAATGATATCCGCAAATTTAAAGCCTTCTGGATATTTTAGAGCATATTCTATTACTCGAATATATAGACTCTCTGTATTTTTCATTTTGCGGAGGAGGTGAGATTCGAACTCACGGTCCCTTGCGAGACTCTTGTTTTCAAGACAAGCGCGATAGACCACTCTGCCACTCCTCCATAGGGTGGCCGAAGCTCGGCGTAGGCACCCAGGTGCGGTTATAGTACCAAAAAATGGCGATATTGCAAAACGCTTTCAATAAGGTATCTAACAAATAGACTAACCATATTCATTTACTTATAATAGCCATATGTCTGAACAACCTAATGAATCGATGGGGCGACCTGAAAGCCAAAATCTTATTCGATCATTCAAGGATAAATATCCTGAAAACCTGGAAGGAATTACCGCACTTGAACAGTTAACTGCTTTTTTTGAAGAGGAAAAAGAACAATTAAAATATCGCGGAGATCAATCTCCAGAAGCACTGAAGCTTCGAGAGAGTCTTATACAGTATCAAATGCTTGTAGCTCATTTTATCATTGCTAATGGACACGACCGTGAACTCTTAGAAGACTTTTGGAAGGTATCTGAAGATGTAGTAAACCAATTGGAGTATAATGACGGCATCAATTTCAAAGTTTTCAGATTTGGAATATTAACTCAGGTCGCTGTTTATAAAATTTTCGAGAAAATAAAAAAAGATCCCCGTACACCTCATCCTAGAGAGGATCTAACCTATAAAATAGATCTTTGGGCTGATGAAAATACACCTATTCAAATAAAAGGACGAACGGTTGGCAGTAAATTTAAAATACTGAACCTTGATGATACCGGGATGGATGCACAAAGGAAACGTAATGAAGGAATATCCGAACTTCTTCTTAGACATTTAAAAAGATTTAAAAAGAATGTCACGAGACCCGGATCTCCTTTCGGCGACGAAAATGCAAAGGGACTATTAGTGGCCATACCCCATGATACCTTTGATCTCGTTACTGGAGAACCCTCTGAAGAGGTCATGCGCGTTGCAAAAGAATATCTTGGCATTCAAGAATAATAAAAGTAAATATCTGCTAAAATAAAACCTCGTCCATGAAAACATACGCCAGGGTCGAGTCTTTGGTTTTGCTCAGAGCGTTGAGCAGGCGGCATCTCCAACCAGGTCGCGGTATCGGCCTCGTCTTCACCATTGTATAAATTGCTTACCACAAGATACCAAAAGCAGTAGGGTTCCTTTACTTATCCTTTATGGTACTATATACCTAAGGTATTAATAATAATAAACATATGCCAAATTCAAATTCCGCATTTATGAAGCCGATGAGTGTCAGCGATGAACTCGCAGCCGTCGTTGGAAAGGGACCGATGCCTCGATCAGAAGTTGTGAAGAAACTCTGGGTCTACATTAAGAAGAACGATCTCCAAGACCCAACAAACAAGCGCAACATCAATGCTGATGCCCCTTTGCAAAAAGTATTCGGTGGCAAAAAGATGGTCAACATGTTTGAAATGACCAAACTCGTTTCTAAGCATCTCTCATAAGCCACATTTTGGGTTGAAAAAACTGCTTCCTCCGAAGCGGTTTTTTCTTGGTTTTTATGTTATAGTCTGGCATATGAAAAAGACTCTTGTTGCAGTGGCAATAGTTCTCATTCTCGTCGTGGTAGGTTTCCTCATCTATCGAGCAAAAAGCC
>JAIFWI010000033.1 GCA_019661945.1 Candidatus Parcubacteria bacterium
ATCAAGCTCTGCATACATTCTTGGGACACCATTTGTTGAAGAGATTAAGAGCTTATACTGCCAAGATTGAACTGAACCACCATTCGGATTTGCGGGTGCTACTTCACCAAACTCATACTTTCCATACCAATTAAAAGGTTGAGTATTTACTGAAGACTTGGTGGTCTGTGGTGAAGAGAACTTAATAGTTAAGATAATAGCATCAAATACTGTTTTCTCATCTATGACCTGTAATGGGCTAACTGTCTTGCTACAGTTTTGTCCACAAGCATCAGGAATTGATTTTAGATAATTTTCTCCATAGTGTTCAAAGGTAAAAACATTATCACCAATTAGGATATATATCTCTCGGCCACAAGTATCACCACCACCGCAATGTGAAATACTTAATGCGGGCTTATTATCAATTTTTATCTTTGTCTCTAAATATTGATATGAAGCACCATCACCTTCAGTTACATTCAAGTTATCTGTTTCACTTGTCAGTGCTTTATATCCATCAAAATTAGCATTAAGAGACTGCAATTTTTTGATTATATTTTGAGAATGGTATTTTTTTGCTGAATAAATAGTAACATTGAGTGATTTACTATCTTCAAGCAAGAAATTAAGATTGAGACTTGGATTTGTGGCCAATTCTACAGCCTGTTGTTTAGCAGAAACAGGATATTTAAATTCAAAGCCATATTGTGCATTTGAGTATGTTTTCCAATTGGTTGTCTGAATTGTAGAAGTAGCTTGAGTATTAGTTTTATCTACCCCATTTTGAGTGTAATAATAAGCACCACCTCCTATTGCTACAACTGCGATTATTATTAAAAGAACTACAGGAGCGAAACCTTTTTTATAGTTTTTCATATTGCTTTTAATTATAACAGAGCTCGGAATGATTTACTGGCCGTGTAAGACGATGTTGGAACCACTATACCCCATAATCTTCATTTTTGTTAGAAGCTCCACTTTTCATTTTAAGGCCCTCAATTTTATGTCCATTTAGAATAGAGAAAAGATATATAAATCTTGAAGCAAACCACTCTTTTGTCTTTCTTAAACTCTCACTGTTCCGCTTGGCCTGGGCTACATGTTTTGCTTTCAAACGGACTGTCACTTCACTGAGCCTTTGTTGCACTTTTTCACGAGGAAGAGTAGCTCCATCAGGTAATGGAAATTTTCCTGACAGAAGCATGTTCAGAAATTTGCCTGTAGAAAAATCTAATTCAGAAATAGAATGCTCGTGTACATGCTCTCGTCTTAAAACATCCGTAATATCTTTCAATCCCTCATGTATCGCATTTAACATATTCTCTAAGGCCTCTCTGACATCAGATTCATTTTCAATACTGTAATAAGATAGATCATCAATAAGTCGTTTGGTGATCTTTTTAATCCTTTCTTGCAATATATAAAAATCCTCAATGTATGATCTTAAATGATATTCAAGAGCTTCTGATTCAGGGATGTCTGAATCGGTTGGAGGATAGAACTTTTCAAAGTAATGCTCATAGCGAATTAGCCGATCAAAGACAGAGAATACTTCTGTCAAACGACCGAGATAAAAATGCGCAAGTTCATCAATTTTCTTTGATGGTTTAGTTTGGTCCAATAGTACTTCGATTGGAAAGTTATCAAGGAAGTATTTTAAGGCCAAGGATGCTTGTTCTTGATTTTCATTCATAATTAATTAGAAATGGGGGTCAGGAGCTATTTTATCTTTTCTTCATTTTGTAGATGGGACTCTCGCCTTACAGGCGCTGCACAGGTTTCGTATCGTACTCGCGAAGCTCCGTGCGATATACTCAACCTCTTCTCGTCCCTGACGCAAGCAATGCTTGCTTCCCCATCTCTCGCTACGCTCGTGCTGGCCGTCGTGTACGATGTTGGAACCACTCTAATTCAATGTTTTAACTAAACCTATGATCAATTCCTTTATTTGGTCTTTAATCTGACGAGTTATTGTTATATCTTTCCCTTTTGGATCAGGCACATTCCAGCGAATAAGTTTGGGAGAATTAGTAAGATAGTCAGGCAAGACTTCTGTATCTTCTATTATTGCTATAACTTTATCTGAATCTTCTACCATTTTCTCGGTGAGTTGTTTTCTAACATATGTGGAAACATCAATTCCTTCTTCATTCATCACATCAAGCACCTCTTGTATTTGTGGAAGTAACTCTCCTATTGGTTGCTCAGAACCACTAATTTTCGTTCCAGCAGAAATTGCTTCTGCTTTGTTATTTGAAAGCTTTACAAACAATGCTTCAGCTATCTGACTCCGGCCGACATTTCCTTTGCAGATAAAGAGGATCTTCATAACTTATTTAAGCATGGAAACTTATACTACCATCATCATTTTGTCGTATTTGTGCGCCACCTTGTCCTTGGATAAAAGCGCCTTCCCCGGCAGAAATTCTAGTATTTTTTGTTGAACTTTCTGAGCTGTTACCGAAAGTAAATTGAGTACCTTTGTTTGAGGCCATCACTATAGAATCAACAGCATAGATTCTTGTTCCTTCTATTTTGATATCTCCTTTTTGTGCTAGGAGCTCTACAATTTTATGAGCATATATGTCTGCTCCTTGAATATTCAAAGAAGAGGCTATCTTAGACTCCAGTCCAGCAACAGAAGGATTTGGAGTAGTTGTTAAGTATCCTTTAGCAAGGTCATATATAAAATTTGATGTAAGTCCTAAACCTAATTGCAGTAATAATTGTTCCATTTGGTTATTCATTAATTGTAACGCTCCTCGGACTCCGAACCTGTCTCAAGCTGGCTGGGGGACAGGGACTCGAACCCCGATACTATGCGCCAAAGGCATATGTCCTACCATTAGACGATCCCCCAGTGTGTTCTCCTAAACTACTACAAATTTGGCTTAATTTCAATGTCCTGATTGACTTCAACTATACATGTGATTAGATTATGCCAGACGAACGATGTCCCCTAACCTCACGGAGGATCCAGTGCCTACCAGATCTGAAGCATCACGTGAAAGTATCTGGTCAACCACCCAGGTGGCAAACCTTTGCCGGGTAGCACCACGAACCGTTAGTAAATGGTTTGACAACGGTCATCTCAAAGGATTTGTCATCCCGGGCTCGAAGGAGCGACGAATTCCCTTCGCGAATGTCGTCGAGTTCATAAAAGCTAACAAGATGCCGATTGAATGGCTGTGGCCACATATGCGGCGTCTGCTGATCGTTGACCGAGATTCGGACACATCAGCGGTCATTGCAGGTGTGGTAAGCAACAGCGAAGACTGCATTGTTCAAACCGCTGACGAAAGCTTCTCAGCTGCAATTAGGCTGACAGAATTCAAGCCAGGCATCATCATCCTTGATGTAGAGATGCCCGGAATCGATCTTGCCCAATGGGAAGCGCGGCTAGCATCAACGCCCGAATTAAAGGTGACCAGACTTGTGATATCAGCAGATCCTTTGGTACAGACAAATGGTCACTTGCGTATCAATCGACCACTGCCCTCACGCGATGTGGTTAAAGTCATCCACGATCTCAGCTAACCCCACCCTCACGGGGTTTTTTCATATCTATTCCGAAAAAATTCTTCCTGCTCCGTTAGCCACTTCAGGCCATCTTCTTTTGCTCGATCGAGAATAATCTTTTTCCAGGTATTATAAAAAGGGAAATCTGATTCGATCAGAATTGATTCTTTTGTATGAGGTTTGTTTAAATGTATGTACCGTTTTGCCGGAGCACCATTGGCCGGAATACGATCTCGAAGATAGGTCAATGGAGATTCTTTACTCGAGAGAAGTGGTACGAGCTCAGGAAACTTTTTTGGAAATAATGCTAGTGTATCCACATAAAAAATAACCGATCGTAAAATACTGAAATTACCAGCCAGAAGATTATGCATACTTTCACAATATGCTTCAACTTTATCTGCATAGGATACAAGTTTCGCTTCAATCGAATCTTTTCGGGCAGAATGAAATAAAAGTTCTTCATATGAATACCCATGCACTTTTTTTGGATACCTCTTAACTAAGTCTCGAACAGCTTCTTCTTCTCGTCTCTGAACTTCATCCAGCTCTTCTTTACTCATCCGGGCTTTAACCCCTGCTTGAACATCACCAGTTACTATTTCAGCATCGTCATGAACCAAGGCAAGAGCTCGGGCTTTTTCTGCATCAAACTCTAAATGTTTTTTTGCCAGCGGAATTAATGCTTCTAAGATCCAGAGGACTCGGAAACTATGCTGCCAAAGATTCGAGCGATAATACATTACCTCGAAAAGGCTATAGCGATATATACTTTTTAATTTTTCTTCTCTCTCCGGCGGGAAAATACTAAGGTCTATTTCTGGATACATATATTTATGAGCTTATTTTATATTATTACTTTTAGCAAAGCCTTTTCCGACTGTGACACCAATAACCGAACCGATGAGTGCTCCTGCCACGAAATCTGAAAACCAGTGAATGCTTATGGACACTCCAAAGCCGATGTAAAAAGCATAGAGCAGCGCAGCAAATTTGAGGAATGTATTTTTCGGATAGAGATAGATAAGTGTTAGTGACATGGCAAAGGCTGTTGCTGTGTGAGAAGAAGGCCAACCCCAGAAAACCCCATAGCGCCAAAAGCCAAATTGAAAATTTCGACTCAAATCTGTCAGAGTATTAAACATATCCGGATGAACTCGGCCGGTAAAAGCCTTATAGGCTGAAGAAATAAGGACGGCAATGATAGCTGCTTGGCCGATGGCTAAGCCTGTATGTATTAAATTCTTTTTTCGACTGATGATGCCAAGAGCGATAAGCACTAGAGGCAGAACAATCGGCAGTAAGCCTCCAATGATCACAGCCGGAAAGAGAATTTGCCAAAGGGTTTGATTTTGAGTTAAAACAAAATAAAACCAATCAAAACCTGAGAGTACAGTGATTGTTGTCAAAACTATAGCAAGAAGATGCCAAAATATGTTTTTCCCAGCAAAAGCCGCGATAATATGCCGAGGAAAAGTATATAGAAAATGTGTAATGGCAGACATGGATATATAGTATAGTATGTAATACACGCGTTTTACCAGCGTAGCATTCCAGAAAGGCCGGCAGGCAGAGGCCGAGAAGATTTTTAACTATTTCTACCCGGCAATCTATCGTTTCGCCCGTTCCAGGATTAATGATAAAGAGGCGGCCCAAGATATTGCCCAAACTGTTTTTTTGAAAGTGGCTCGGACAATAAAGTCATTTGATATAACAAAAGGAAATTTTAGCACCTGGATTTGGCAGATTGCCCGCAATACTCTGACCGATCATTTTCGCAGCACTGCTCGGAATATGGCTGATCCAGAAACTGCCACCAATACTCTGATTGACGAAACAGCCAGTGTTGAAGAAGCAGATCATCTTATCAAGGATGATGCCGGACAGATTTTAGATATTGTGAAGGATTTCTCGGCCGAAGATCAAGAACTCTTTCGCCTCAAATATATTGCTGAGGTATCATATGAAGAGATAGCCGAGATCACTGGCCGAAGCGAGAATGCATTACGAGTAGCATTGCATAGGATTCGGGAAAAAATCAGAAATGAATATGATGGATAAATTGAGACAATTTTTTATAGAAGGAAAATTAAAGCGCATCTTTAAGCGTGATCTTTCGGCATCTCGAACTGACACGTTGCATGCTAAGCTCGCTTTCATGTCTGAAATTCAAAGGCAATTCCCCTTCACTGAGCAGCCTCACCAATTTGGCTGGGCAAATTATGCATTTGCCGCACTGGCCGGAATTTTCATATTGAATGGCGGCGCTTTGCTGTATGCTGACACTGTTGATGTGCCAGCCGATCACCCGCTCTATAGTTACAAGCTTGTAGCTGAAGAAGTAAAAGTTTTAGCCAGTTCTGCCGAAGCTAAACCAAAAGTAGAAGTAAAATTGGCCGAACGCCGGATTAAAGAATTGAAGCAGCTTCAAGCTTCGAGCCCTATTGCTTCTTCGACAGCTTCAACCACTATTAAAATTAAAAACACCAACCAAGATTCAAAAGCCCAAAAACAACTTAAAGAAAGTATAAAGAAACAACTTGAGCTTGTTGAGAAAAGTCAGATTAAAACCAAAACAAGTATGGTTTGCAATGATGTTACTAAAATTCAAGAACAGATTACTGAATTCTTTACTGACGAATCAAGCAAAATTGAGATTAATCAAAAAATTACCAACATCTGCAACACCGAGCAAAAGCAAACATCAGAGCGTAAAGTGGAAGAACAATCCCGTCAAAAACAACGTGAGGAGGATCGTAAAGCCCGTGAACAGAAACGACAGGAACGAAATACACGATCAGAACGAGACGATGATTAGAATATGTCGTCAAGGTAATAGCTGAGCATTGATATCGTATATAGAGATAGAATCGGATAAAAGATCCGATTTTATTATTTATAAACACAGCTATGAAAACAATCACACGTTCGGGCGTTACTATTATTTTGGCTATTGCCCTTCTCAGTCCCGGAGTTC
>JAIFWI010000034.1 GCA_019661945.1 Candidatus Parcubacteria bacterium
GGGAAGGAGAGGCTTCGTCGGTAAGAAGACCGCGCGTGAGCCCTGGGACAAGTTCGCCAAGGGAGGCGAAAAGGAGTACTGGCGGACACACGCCCTGGTCTTCGGGAGTTTCCCCATCGACGAGAGCAGCATCATGTCGAGCATCCCCGATTCGTACCGTTGATTCCAATCTGTAATCTGTTCGTTCCGTACACGAGAAGAGCCCCAACAGGATGTTGGGGCTCTTTCTATTTTACTTATATGAAAAAGGCCGGCGTACATATGACGTCGACCACGACCGAGAAACTTATGAGGTGAGCTTGAGGATACTCTCGCGAACACTTGGCGGAAGGTCATTCATACCAATGATCCGCGACAATTGCTCGAGATCGCTCAAGGAATTGATGCCGATACCCTGTCGACTCTCGGGGTCATCTGCCGTGTACAGAGTAATGTGGTGAGGTATTACGCCGAGGTCCTGATTGATCTTGGCCTGAAGTGACCGATAGAAATTGTCGGAACCAAACGCCCGACACATCAGGACGATTGATGTACGCAATCCTTTTCCAGGATAGTCCTTAGTCACCAGACGAACTTCCGGGTAAGGCTCGACTGTGAAGACAATCCCCTGTTTCGCTTCAGCCACCGCTTGGGCAATCTGCCTCTGCTTCGTATCTTTGTCGCCAACACACGACTGCATCAGCTGAGACTTGTGAGCAGACCCGAGAAGGGTGACATGATGCTCAATCTTTGCCACCCATCGCCGTCCTTCGAAGTCGAAGTTCGGCGGAAGACCAACTGATCCGAGATTGAGATTAAGAAGCAACGTGCCTCCAAATCCCGATGTCCTGTCTACAGGTAACCTCATCGAGGCCTCCTATTCAAAAACTCGTTATCCCCGCAGCATAATGCCTTGATTTCTGTAACATGTCAATACCATAAAAAAATCCCCTTTCGGGGACTTTTTTATTTTGCTTCTTTTTTCTTACCAACCTTGCGTCGAGAGACGATGTGAACGTTTGAGTATTTCTTGGCTCGGCGTGATTTCTGACCCTTACCGGTTGGCTTACCATACACAGATTTTGCTCGTCGGGTTCCTCGTCCTTGTCGGCCTTCACCTCCACCGTATGGGTGATCAACCGGATTCATAGCCGTACCTCGAACGGTTGGTCGAATTCCTAACCATCGGCTGCGGCCGGCCTTACCAATATTTACTAATCTATTTTCTTCATTTGAAACTTCGCCAACAGAGGCCCAAGCGGTTTCTGGCACGCGTCGAACTTCGCTTGAAGGCATTTTGATGTGTGCAAATCCGGCATCGTGAGCGATAACTTCAACGAAGTTCCCGGCTGCACGAGCAATTTTTGCGCCGCCGTTTACTTTCAATTCAACATTATATACAAAAGTACCGACAGGAATTTTACTAAGTGGCAATCGGTTACCTGGTTTTACGTCAGCCTTTTCTGAAACAAGAAACGTGTCCCCTACTTTTAATGACTTAGGAATGAGAACGTATCGCTTCTCACCGTCGGCATAATTAACGAGGGCAATGAAACCAGTGCGGTTGGGATCATATTCAACTGTCACTATTCGAGCCGGAATTTCTTTTTTGTTGTATGTAAAATCTATTTCTCGGAAAAGTCTCTTGTGGCCTGAACCTTTGTGTCGAGTGGTGATTCGGCCGAAATGGTTTCGTCCAACAGCACGTTTAAAGCCATGAGTTAATCCTTTCTCAGGTTCTGATGCAGTCAACACCTTTCGATATGAAATGGTTGACATGTGTCGGCGTGATTTTGTTGTTGGTCTATAATTTTTCATGATGGAATACTAAACGAATTCAATAGTCTCGCCTTTCTTTAAATAAACGTAAGCCTTTTTACCACCGCCCTTATTGCCCCACTTACCCTTGATCATAACTCGCTTAGTTGGAATGGTAACGACAGCAATTTTGATCGGAGTGACATTATAAAGTTCTTTGATCGCATGGGCAATAGTTTTTTTATTTGCTACGGTGGCCACATCAAAAGCATAGACTCCTGCTTCGGTCTTCATTGAAGCTTTCTCAGTGATACGTGGTCGTTTGATTATCTGAGTCATATTATTTTGCTAAAACTTTAAGGGCAACCTCGGGATTAGCAATGACTAAAAATTTATAATTTAAAACTTGAATTGGATTTAAATTGCGAGCCTCGCCGACTTCAATATTGCCAAAATTACGGAAACTTTTTTCTGCTGCCACATCTTTTGTCGGCAAGGCAATAAAAGCCGCATTTATTTTCTTAGTTGAAAGTCGCTCATAACCTTTGATACCTCCAAGAGATTTCAAAACTCCCATAGCAACTTTGGCCTTTGGTTCTTTGAAATCAAGGGCATCAATAAATAAAATCTCACCATCTTTATATTTTTTACTTAAAATTGCATGCAATGCTTTGGCTTTCATCTTGCGATTAATTTTTCGAGCAAAGTTTTTGTCATTGCGTGGACCGTGTGCTACTCCACCACCAACCCAAATAGGAGATCGGATTGAACCATGTCGAGCCCGACCCAAACCTTTTTGCTGCCATGGCTTTTTACCACCACCACGAACATCTGCTCGAGTTTTAGTATGAGCCACCGGGGTGCGAGCATTAGACATCATTGAGGTTACAACCTGGTGCACCAAGTCAGCATTCCAAGGCGTGTTGAAAACATTCTCTGGGAGATCGAATGATCCAGCTTCTTTTCCTTTTGTATTGTAAATGGTTGATTTCATATATGTATCCTGGACTTATCGAAAGATTAGCCTCGTATTTCAACGAGTGTGCCTCGGCGACCTGGAATTGCACCTCGGACAACAATAAGTCCCGCTTCAGGATTAATCTGAGCAACTTTTAAATTCTTGACCGTAGTTCGATCTGATCCCATCCGGCCGGCCATTCTCATACCGCTTCGCAATGTCGTTCGCAGTCCCCCAGAAATCGATCCTGGCTCACGTTCTGAGTGTTTCTGACCGTGACTACGTGGACCACCATGGAAGCCATGCCGTTTGACTACACCTTGAAAGCCTTTACCTTTTGAAATAGCTGAGACTTGAATGGTATCTCCTTCTTTAAATCCAGCAAGATCAATTTTATCTCCAATAGTATATTGAGCATTGTCTTTTTCTGCTAATCGAAACTCTTGAACATAGCGGAAATTTCCAAGAGCACCAAACTGACCCTTCTGAGCATTGTTGATATTTTTTTCGTGGCGTGTGCCAAAGCCGACCTGAACAGCTTTATATCCATCTTTCTCAGAAGTTCGAAGTCCGGTGATAGTCATAGGACCAGTTTGAAGAATAGTCACCGGGTGAACTCGTCCCTCTTCATCGAAGAGCTGCGTCATATTCTGTTTTATACCAAGAGTGAATTTCATTACATTATCTTTACATCAATCGTCACACCTGATGGCAAACTTAAATTCGTCAAAGATTCGATAATCTTTGCGGAAGGATTAACAATATCAATCAAACGCTTATGAACGCGCATCTCAAACTGCTCTCGGGCATTCTTATAAATGAACGATGAGCGGTTAACGGTGTATTTTTTAATTTCCGTTGGGAGAGGAATAGGACCTACAACCTGAGCATCATAGCGAAGAGCGGTATCCATGATTTGCTTTACGGACACATCAAGAATTTTGTATTCATAGGCTCGAACACGAATGCGGAGACGTTGAATACCATCTTTCTTGGCCGGTGTGGCTTTCGGTGCTGTCTTTGCTGCCTTTGTCGGTCGGGCCTGCCCCGAGCCTGGTCGAGGGGCTTTCTTTTTCGTTGCTTCTGCCATGATGATGTTGTTAATGTGCTTTAACCGAGAGAGTATAACCTATGCGACAATTTTTGTCACCACTCCGGCGCCGACGGTCTTACCTCCTTCTCGAATAGCGAATCGCTGTTTCTCTTCAAGAGCAACCGGAGCGACAAGCTTTACTTTAAAGGTAACGGTGTCTCCTGGCATAACCATCTCTACTCCTTCTTTCAAGGTAACTTCACCAGTAACGTCGGTAGTTCGAATGTAGAACTGAGGTTTGTAGCCTGTGAAAAATGGTGTGTGTCGTCCACCTTCTTCCTTCTTCAAAATATAAACTTCTGCTTCGAAATCGGTGTGCGGTGTAACTGAACCTGGCTTTGCAATAACCTGACCGCGAGTAATGTCTTCTTTCTTAAGACCTCGGAGCAATATTCCGGCATTGTCTCCAGCCATACCTTCGTTCAAAGATTTATTGAACATTTCAATTCCAGTCACTGTAGTCTTCTGAGCAGCTTTCAAGCCAATAATTTCAATGTCTTCACCAACTTTAACAATTCCTCGTTCAATTTTGCCGGTGACAACAGTTCCGCGGCCTTCAATTGAGAAGATGTCTTCAACTGGCATAAGAAATGGCTTTGAAGTATCTCGCTCTGGTACGGGGATGTATTCGTCAAGTGTTTCAGTGAGTTTCAAAACTTTCTGTGCCCATTCATCTTTAATGTCTTTTGCTTCAAGAGCCTTCAAACCTGAACCTCGGATAATAGGAGTATTTTTGCCGTCGTAATTATTTTTTGAGAGAAGATCTCGGACTTCTTCTTCAACCAGGTCAATAAGCTCAGCATCCTGAACCATATCAACTTTGTTGAGGAAGACGATAATCTTTGGCACACCGACTTGGTATGCAAGCAAGATGTGCTCTCGAGTCTGAGGCATAACACCGTCAGTAGCAGCCACGACAAGAATAGCGCCGTCCATCTGAGCAGCACCAGTAATCATGTTTTTAATGTAGTCAGCGTGGCCCGGCGCGTCAATGTGCGCGTAGTGGCGGTTTGCTGTCTCATACTCATTGTGAGAAAGAGCAATAGTAATACCGCGCGCTTTTTCTTCAGGCGCTGAGTCAATATCACCCACCCCCTTCATCTTGACCTTCTGTCCTGCGAGATTCAATACATTAAGAATCGCCGCGGTCAGGGTTGTCTTGCCGTGGTCAACGTGGCCGATGGTGCCGACGTTAACGTGTGGCTTTGACCGATCGAATGCTTCTGCCATAAAATTGTAGTAATAAATGA
>JAIFWI010000010.1 GCA_019661945.1 Candidatus Parcubacteria bacterium
ATAATAATATGTATGGCAACAAGTAGACGAGGATTCGCAAGCATGAATCCTGAAAAGCAACGAGAGATTGCCCGACGTGGTGGAAAGGCAGCACACGAAAAAGGAACCGCGCATGAATTTACATCAGAGGAAGCGCGGGAGGCCGGACGAAAGGGCGGTAGACGCAGCCGGGCTCGAAGATAAATAATAAAACAAAATACCGCTCACTTCACGTGAGCGGTATTTTGATATAAATTTTGATACAATAGGTTGATGGTTGAGTATTTGAAAACGTTTGTCTTCTACCCGCTTTTTGTTATAGCCTGGTTTATTGGACTAACTATCCTTATTGTTATAATTGTTACTGATCCATCTAATTTCCGCAATTGGGCGACTGATCAGGTAGTTCTACCTTATGCTGATATAAACAATAATCTGATTTCTATCCATAATATTAGAAATTTTAACTATACCTCTACCAGTACATACACTGCCGCATATTACGATAAGACATTTGACCTCAATAAAATAAAGAAAGTCTATTATGTTGTTGAGCCTTTTTCGGGCTTTAAGGGATCGGCTCATACATTTCTGAGTTTTGAATTTGAAAACGACCAGTTTCTTGCTGTTTCAGTGGAAATTCGCAAGGAAGTTAGTGAAACATTTTCAGCCGTAAAGGGTTTATTCAACAAATATGAAATCATGTATGTCATTGCAGATGAACGAGATGCAATTAAACTCCGTTCGAATTTTCGCAAGGACCAAGTATATGTTTATCCAATTAAAACCACTAAGGAGAAAACTCAGGCTCTTTTTCTTGATATGATTAATCGCGCCAACCATTTGAGTGAGGAGCCCGAGTTTTACAATACGCTGACTAATACCTGTACTACTAATATAGTTCAGCATGTGAATACAATAACTCCTAAGAAAGTACCCTTGAGTTTTAAGGTCCTTCTGCCGGCAGAATCCGACAAACTAGCCTATGATCTTGGACTTATCGATACTGACTTACCTTTTGAAGATGCCCGTAAAAAATATCTTATTAACGATCGGGCAGCAACATATGCCAATGATCCGGCTTTTTCAGTTAAAATTAGAAAGTAATTGAAATAGTGATTAGCGAGATTCAAAGGAAGTGATAGTAACTTTATGGTTCGCATCTACGGTATAGGCTAGGTCAGCAATAAAAGCATTGTGGCCGTCTTCGTAATAGACAACAGCTTTATTCTCCGGGAAAAAGCTAACGTTTGTGACTATGAATTTTCCGCCCAAGACTTCTTTTTCAGATGAAAGATTTGAAATATTTGCTCTAATATATTCCTCAGCGATATCAATATCTGAACGATTTGTAGTATTAGTGCTTGTAGCTTCAATTATAGCTGCGGAATCGGCACCTCTTTGCCAAGCATTACGGACAACTAAGGCCACTCCAACTCCCAAAATAAGGACAACTAGAATAATAACGGCAGTTCTCATGTGGAAAAATTAAAATAAAAAATATAAATACTCTTCTGTATACTATATATATGACGGCGAAATGCAAGTTTGATAACAGTAACCTAAAACCACCCCGATGTTGATTAGAGTGGTTTTATGTTGTGTTACCAATTATCACCTTCTTATTGTGCGGGTGTGTTAAGCGTTGAAGGAACGGTAGTATTTGCGCCTTGATCAATACTATTTTGAGTATTGTTATCATTTGCAAGATATGTTGCCAAAGCGATTGCTCCTAAAACAAGCAGGGCCAGTGGCAAAAGCCATGACCATGTTGAAGGCCGATCGTTTCGCTCGTCATACCGCATATCATGTGTTGTTGCCATATTTTATGATGTTAGTTTTGTAATGCATACTTATGTAAAGTATGTAATTCACGTGACGTCTCATGGACATAAATATTACGTTGTACTATATCTGATATACTTAAGTGATGACAATGATGAGTAAAAAGAGAGCTCGGCAAACAAAAAGGAAATATGTGCTCATGTTTTTGATTATTGCCGTGGTCACAATGGCCGGAGTTGCTTTATATGTTTTGAAATTTAAACCGGCATACAATATTGCTCGCTCGTACATCCGCTTTGTCTACATTCCTGAAGGTCTTCGCCGCGAGCAAATAGCAAATCAATTTGCCACAGCCTTAGGCTGGACAAATAAGGAAAAAGAAAAATTACTCGGTATAGATGAAGGTTATTTATTTCCTGGAATATATGTTGTCTCGGCCAATGCCGGGCCAAGTGATATTAGCAAGAAACTCAACGATGCATTTATAAAAAATGTTATTGATAAACAAGAAAATTTAAAAAACAAAACAGTTGATGTTGATACCATTATGAAAATTGCTTCCATTATTCAGCGCGAAGCAGCCGGGCCACAGGATATGGAGGTAATTTCCGGTATTATTTGGAATCGATTATTCCAGGGAATGAATCTTGATATCGATGCCACACTGCAGTATGTTAAAGGCAATGAAGAAACTTGGTGGCCTGGAGTAAATCCCGAGGATAAAAGTCTTGATTCACCTTATAACACCTATAAAAATGTCGGCCTACCGCCATCACCTATTTCAAATCCTGGCGAAGCAGCTATTAATGCTGCTTTAAACCCTGCTCAGACCAAAGCACTCTTTTACATACATGATCGTAATCGTAAGATTCACACCGCCGAAACCTATGAACAACATAAAAGAAATATTCAGAGATATTATTAAAATTATATATACATAGTATGTCAATGGAACACATGCAGGGTGAGAGCAATATTGAACAGCCAACACGCAAGAGAATTGAAGCATTACAAGCTCGAAGTAAATTCAGAAGATCTCCGGAAGATTCATCAACATGCACCATTGAAAATGCTGAAGGTACTACATTTTCTCTAAGTACTATTGAAAATGGGCAGGATCCGATTCTTGGTGATGTTCAAGCGCTTTTTGAACGCACATTTGGTGAAGAAGAAATCGATCCCGAAGAAATTTTACGATCAGCCGTAGATGGAGTTACTCCCTGGGGTACGAATGACACCAAATATCGAGTTGTGCCTGTTCGTGAGAATAACGGCGAGGTAGTTGGCACCATTGCAGGCGCTTCGCTTGATATAGTAGATGCAAACGAAAAACCAACAAATGAGATGGCGTACTTCATTGGCTATGCGGTTGTTGATCCGAAAATCAGACAAGGTGGATTGGCGCGAGAAGCATATATTTCCGCACTTATGGATGCCACAGCCAATGCTGAAAAAGAAGGTAAAAAGATTTCGTATGCCATTGGTGAATGCACAGGATCATCCGAACATTTTTGGAATAGTGTTGGCTGGAAAAGAATTTATGCTAAAGATGAAAATAATGAGTATATAGAATTACCCTATATCCAACCCGCGCTTGATTTTGATGAAGAAACCGGTGAGATTGCCGAGGATGCAGGTGAAGCCCCTGAACATTTAATGATTGATAGCTTTACTGATACCCCAACTAAAGAAGCAGTAAAAAGTGTTTACGACTCATTCATTCGTTATTGCGCTATGTGGCCAAGAGAGGCATTTAAATCTGATGAAGCATATAGGGTCCATCAAGAATATGTCGAAAACCTAACGTCAAAATTTAAAGAATTTATTGATACTAAAGGTGAACTGCTCTTTCTTGATGCAAAAGAACGGGAGGAAGCTATTAAATCCGGACAGATTATTCACGACCATCCGGAAATAAAGGAGGAACCAGAGTAAGAAAAAAGCCGGCTCTTGCGAGTGGCGGCTGGCTGAAGCTGGAGAGATTACCTCTCCTGCGAGCGTATAAGCAATGCGTCTAGGGCCATAGTGATGTTTTGATCCACCGGCCCGTCTGTAGATAAGACCTTATCAAGTATCTGCTCAACCAACCGATCGAACTCAGTCGGTTCGGTCAAGCCACTTGAGAGATTAAAAAACCAATAGTTCTTGAGGGCGTTGACCGCCCGACGAGGATTGGTTTCCCCTTGAATGGTGCTTGTATAAAACTGTCGCAACTCTTCAATACGCTCTCGCCGTGGACGCGGAATCAAGACAGTGACTTCCACTTCCATGTCTGCAGCGTTCCTGTGGTTCATGTTGTCCTCCCTGTAAACCAGAGATCGCTTTCCTTTTTGGATATTACGATATTATATAGTCGACGTCAAATTTCTGATCTTCCAGTGAATTTGACATGAGTCTTTAGGAGTATATACTTAACCACAAGGTGGTAAGGCTGGAAATCAAAACTGCTGTGCACAATCTTGTGTTCAGCAGTTTTGTATTGTCTATAATTTAATTTTAGAATTTCTTGAGGAAAATTTTATATATGTTTAGATAAAATATATTCTGATGTGGTTTGGTAACATCACGTCATAGGCATGCTAGCGGTTTAGGCTTCCAGCTTTACCACCTGGAAAGCGCGGGTTCGACTCCCGTCATGTCCATCATATTTTAAATAAGGGCGAAGTGGTGACCTCACGGGGAATCGAACCCCGATTTAAAGCTTGAGAAGCTTCTGTCCTAACCGTTAGACGATGAGGCCGTGTTTAGGAAATATACCCGATTTTGAGCGAAAAATCTACTTCTTGGCCTTCCACTGTTTATCTTGGCGAACAAGAAGGTCTCGAGCTTTTTCCGGATGAGCCATGATTTCTTCAACAACCCTTTCCATACGCATTGATTGAGATCCTTTCACTAAAATAATATCCCCCGATTTTATAATGCTCTCTACATATTTCCCTGCCTCAGTGGATGTATCAAATTGTAAAACATTAAGTTCACTCATTCCGGCATCGAGAGCTGCTTCGGCAGTAGTCCGTGATCGGAAGCCGACAGCCACGAGCATTTGGGCAGCGTCAGGAACCGCTGTGCCGACTTTTTTATGTTCTTCAACAGAATATTGCCCCAGCTCCATCATGTCGGCTAGTACCGCAATTTTACGCCCAGCACACTTCAAGCTTTTTAAGGCATGTAACGCGGCGTGAACAGCTACTGGTGAAGAATTATAGGTATCATCAATAAGTAATGTATCTTTCAAACCCGCCACTAATTTCATCCGACCACGAGGTGTTGTATGTTTTTTAAGCGATTCATGCATTTTCTCTGCCGGTATACCTTGAGAAATACCCACAGCAAATGCAGCAAGTATTGGATAAATGTGCTGTTTACCAATTGTGCCATTAACTTCAAGCAGCTGACTCTTGCCCTCATAATTCAACATAAAAGCCATACCATGTGGTAACTCGAGATCAGTGTGATCGTACGGGCCGTACGTTACTTTTTCCTGATCAGCGTGAACATGAGCGCCGGAGTCAAAACCATATGAAATTTTTCGGTGATTGACTCGCTCGCCAAAAGCGAAAACTTTCTCGTCATCATGATTTAAAACCAGTACACCATCTTTCTTTAAGGCATGAGCCAGATATCCTTTTTCATTTATCAAATCATCTATAGTCGGAAAAAACTCTATATGCACGGGCACATCGCCAAATCGAGTCAGGACTGCTACATCGGGCTTCAACCATGTTGTTAAGGTTTCAATGTCACCAGGAGCATCAGCACCAATTTCAAGAACAAGCCATTGTGGATAGGAATGTTTTGAAAGTATAAGAAAAAAACCTTGAATAATATTCCGAAGCCAGAGCAATGGATTAGACCAAGCATTTGGAAGTCCGAGAATTGTCAGCGGTACACCAAGCTCACTGTTAAAGCTCTTATCACTTTTACGGGTATGAAAATTTGATGCCAAAACAGTATAAATAGCATCTTTGGTTGAAGTCTTACCAACAGAGCCGGTCACTCCGACAATTTTAGGATTATATTTTCTGAGAACCTTTTTAGCTTCCCAGGTCAGTATTCCAACAATAGCTCTTTTAAAAAATGATTTCATGTGAATTATCGGTCAGGTGGTATTTCATAGTAGTTTATCAGAAATTTAGTGATATTTACAAATGGCTCAGTTAAGGTATGTGCCGCATACTCAACTCCATGAGGCTCAACCGTATATAAAAAGACTAAGAATCGAGGATCGGTTGAAGGGAAATATCCAAAGAATGAGTGTAAAAATCTGTCATCATAGTACTTTCCAGCATGGGCAATTTGAGCAGTTCCAGTCTTTGCGGCAATGCTATAGCGATCCATTTTTACTTTTCCTTCAAGCAGAGCTACGTCAACAACTTCAGTAAGCATTCGAGAAATTTCTTTTGACGTTTCTGGCTTTATGACTTGGACCGGTTCTGGATATGTTGGTATTTTTGAAAAACCAACCTTATAATCAATTTTTTTTATAACATGTGGTGTCACAAGCTTTCCACCGTTCGCCAAGGCCGATAATGCTCTGGTGACAGAAATAGGGCTCATAGCAATACCCTGACCGAAAGATGCTGTGGCGCGTTCAACTTCTCGTCGGCTCTTGAGATTTTCTACTAAGCCTTTGGACTCATTCGGAAGATCAATTCCTGTTTTAGACCCAAATCCGTAATTAAGCATATATTGGGCAAACTGCTTTGAGCCCAGTTGTTTAGCAACATATGCCACACCCGTATTCAAGGATTGATTTAAGACTTGCTGCATATCAACGGTACCGCGACCAACTTTATCAAAGTTATAAATAGTTTTGCCATCAAGATCGAGATAGCCTTTGTCATTGTAGGTGCTTTTTGCCGTTATAACGCCAGCATCGAGCCCGGCAGCCATAGTCAAAGGTTTAATAATTGATCCCATTTCATAGACACTTTGCACAAGCGGATTGATAAATACATTGGCATCTTTTTCAGTCTGAAATGAATTTGGATTAAAACTTGGAGTTGCGGCCATTGAATAGATCTCACCTGTTTTAGGATCAATAACAATAGCGCCAGAAAGCTTCGGATTAAATTTTCTGTCAATTTCCTGAAGTTGTTTCTCAACAAATGATTGAACATGGGGTTCAATTGTAGCGGTAATATCTCCCTCGGTTGTACCGGTATCAGTCAGTGTCTTATGAAGATCTGAAAAGACTTCCGCAAAAAAATTAACGTACAGATTTTCATCGTCACGTTTTAAAACAGTTTCAAAAGAATTTTCAAGTCCATACTGGCCACCAAGCATATCGTCATTGTAGCCAACAAAACCAATAACCTGTGAAGCCAATGTCTCACCAGGATAGAACCTCCATTTTTCTTTGTATACATTTACACCGGATATATCGAGGTTGGTAATTTTCGCGGCCATATCCGGATCAAGCCTGCGGGCAATTTCTTCATATGGATCGTCAACCTTTGCCGCTTTAGCCAAAAAGCTATCTCGATCAAGAGCGATAATACTTGAAAGAGCTGTATACGCCGCTTCTGTATCTTTTAAAAGCTTTGGATTAATAGCAACAGTATAGCCAGTTTTCAATGAGGCTGCGGCCATTAATGTCCCATCTTTAGCCTGAAAAAAAATAGAACCACGATTAAAAACTCCGCCGACTGGCCGAGTATACTGGCGATCCGCTTTTTCCGAGAAAACTTCTCCGGAAACAATCTGGACAAAATACAGTTTGGTCGCTAGCATTGCGCCGAAAGCCAGTACTGCTACGGATATAATTCGAATACGCGTTTTAGAATCTTTCATGCCGACTAATCGGTATTATACGAGAGAATTGCCCGACCACTGCGTGCAATAAATTGAGCAGGAATAGTGTCTAAAAAACCTTTTTCATAGGCAAGCTCGAGAGTAATTCTATTTTTTGAAGCCATGTGTTTGAATTCAAGTTCTCCGATAACCGAAGAAAGGACCGCAATTTTTTGTTCAGTTTTCTCACGAGCTACAACATTCATTATAGTCCTATTGATGAGATATGCATAGAGGAAAAAAACGATAGCAAGCATTCCAGCTAGTGTAAAAAAGAGTGCTTTGGTATTTATCGTTTTTATATGTGTCCTCATTTATTTTTTTTGTAAAACTCGTAATTTGGCGCTCCGTGCCCTCCTGTTTTCTGTGATTTCTTTATCTCCGGGAGTGATAGGTCTTTTCGTAATCAGTATTCCCTCCTCTTCCTTATGTTTATCTCTAAAAAAATTCTTAACAATTCTGTCTTCCAGACTATGAAATGAAATGACTGCTATTCTGCCGCCGCTTTCCAATCGCTCAAATCCCTTTTGGATGCCTTCCTTAAGAGCTTCTAATTCATCGTTGACTGCAATACGTAGAGCCTGAAATGTTTTTGTTGCAAAATGCAGTTTGCGATGATGATACCAGCCCGGTGTGGCTTCTTTTACCACTTCAACAAGCTGATGCGTTGTCCGAAACGGCTGGAGTTCGCGATACTCGACAATAGCTCGGGCAATTTTCCTGGCAAATGTTTCTTCACCATAGCCTCGGAGTATTGTTTCGAGTGTATCTTCGCCCCATTCGTTGAGAATCATGGCTGCCGTTAGATCTTCTTCACCTGGCTTCTTTTTAAATGTCATACCGAGCGGTTCGTCTTTCTGAAAACTAAATCCTCTGCCCGATTCTTCAAACTGATTGGAGCTTAAGCCGATATCGAGAAGGATCTTATCTACCTTTTCTATCTTTAATTCATCTAAAACGATATCAAGGTGCCTGAAATTGTCCTGAACAAGGGTGATGCTGCTTTTGTAGCTTTTCAAGCGCTTACGCGCTCGTTCTAAGGCATCCTCATCTTGATCAAGACCAATGATCCGCACATCTTTTCCCAAACGTTTCAAGACTTCCTCAGTATGCCCGGCACTGCCAAGTGTGCCATCTACAAAGATCTCACCTTTTTGAAGATCTAATGCGTCTAGTGACTCATGGAGCAGAACACTCGAATGTCCGTAATCCATACTAGATTACTCCTATTTCTCCCAACTTCTGTGCAAGCTCATCGGCCCGAGCTTCGATACGTTTCTTGTATTCGATCCAGCGTTCTTCATTCCATAATTCAATTCTGGAATGTACGCCGGCAAAGACCGCTTTGCCTTTTAACCCTGCAAATTTTACCAAGTGATCCGGTACAAGCATCCTACCAACCGAATCCACATCAACATCGATCGCCCCCGCAAGCATAAATCTATTAAAGCCTCGGGTATCTGATTGACCCATACTTAAATTGGCGAGTTTTTCAGCAATTTTCCCCCACTCGCGGATCGGATAGAGAAAAAGACAATTATCTAGGCCATGAGTCAGCACCACTTTTTTGCCAACCTCCTTGCGGAATTTCATCGGCAGGGAGATTCGATTTTTATCATCTATGGTGTGTGTGTACTCGCCTATAAGCATATCTTTTTCTTCGGGCTCATCCGTTGTCGAGACTTATGACGGATGAGCTCCCTTTTTCTTACCACCTTCTCCCACTTGTTCCCATTATATACCACTTGAGCCCAAGCTCAACCATACTTATCCACTTTATTGATGAGTTTACGCAAAATGAAACACTTTTCTATGAATGTAAATGGCTATTGCAATATTCATTATTTATATGTTAAATTACTAAAAGGTAAGGCATCCCTTTTATCTCTTTTTCGGGTAATTCCGTATCAGCTGGCTAGTCTTTCACGGCTGAGAAGAGCAAAAAAGAGCGTCCACAAGGAATTGACCGAACAAAGGCGGTCTTCTGTAGTTCTTGTGGCAGCACGAAAAGCTGAAAAGGCAGGCCCACCCGCGGACCTGCCTTTGTTTTATTTAATAAATTGAAAAAGAGTAATCTTAACTATACATCTGCTTTTTTATTTTTTCGAGTTCCGAAATTACTTTCGGATCAGTGATTTTTTTAAAACGAGGAAATGTTTTGCCCTCTTTGGTGACATCTTCCAAAAACATTTCGAGTGGCCGGATATCAAATAGTTTTCCTGCCCTGTAAACTGAAGCTTCGTACAATGGTCGATACACAACCATATTCTGATCAATTGGCCGACAGTCATCTTCAGTGTGATGTCCTACTCCCATCACTTCGTATGCATAATTATTAACTTCTCCTTTAGGATCATGTTTATAGTGATAATACAATCCATTTTCTGGAACTTTTTTAGGTGGTGTGATCATGACTTAGTTATCTCATCTAAACGTTTCTCTACAAACTTTTTATCGAGAACACTGAAGAACCAGCCGGCTTTGGGACCGCTTTCTTTGCCCAGAAATGACAGATAGAGTGCTTCGAAGTAGGCTTTTGGTTCAATGGTCAGGCTTTTGCGAATTTCATGAAGTTTTGTATGTAATTCCTGGCCATCAAGCTTATCTTTTGACTGAACATACTCTAATATTTGCTTGAGAGCTTGTTTTTGCTCAGAACTCAAATTTTTTGCTGGCTCAGGAACCTGCTGTTTCAAATCAAACTTATAATCTTCGGGAGCATATGTATCAAGCCACTTTTTAGCATATTCTTTTCTGAGATTGATTTCTTTTATATCAAAATCCGTTAACGCCTGGCCTTTTTCCTTTTCAACTTCTTTCACAACATCAATATGCGGCATCTGAACCATGTAGGCTATCTGTGAAAAACGAGGCAGAAATCGGGATTTTAAAAATTCAGCCAGTGAACCAGGATGCATTACTGCAAAGGTCCTTTTTTCATCTTCATTCTCGCCTTTAAAATAGCTTGCGGCTAATTTGTCATAGCTATCAAATAAAATTGGAACGGTATCGCCGTCAGGTATAAAATCTATAACTCTTTGAGGCTGACGCTGGAGAAGTAATAATCGAAGAAGATGAGGTGGCAAAAGATCAGCCATTTCACGTGATGATGTTCCTGCGCCTTTAGACGACGACATCTTTTTGCCCCCGACATTGAAAAATTCATACGGAATATTAAGCGGCGGATCGGTTTGAAATACTTCTCGAGAAATTGCATCAGCCACTTCTCTTGCACCACCCCGAGTCGAGTGATCCTTGCCGCCGCCCTCAACATCAACACCAAACACTCTAAATTTTGCTGGCCATTCAACTTTCCAAGGAAGTTTAGCTTTACCATCAAAGGGGGCAACTTTTCCGGTATGATTACAGCCATTAGTCCATTCTAAATCGGCACAGGTATAACTCACCTCCTTGCCATCCCAGCTAGTTATTTTTGTAGTGCTGACTTTGCCACAGTTTTCACAAATAATTTGAACCGGATACCATTTATCATCCCTTTGTGATCCCGAAACTCGTTTATAAATTTCTCGAATTTTCTCGGCATTATCAAGAGCAATCCGGATAACGTCATTGTATTTCCCCGATTTGTACACTTCGCTTGAACGATAAATTTCGGGAGTAAATCCTAATTCTTTAATAACCTGAACAAATTCCTGGCCATAATATTCGGCAAAATTTTTAGCTTTGCCATCAGGTGATGGAACATTATTTAGCGGCATGCCTAGATACTGTTTATATTTTTCCTGATCCAAATAGGTGGGAATACCATCCATTGGATCAAAGTCATTGATTTCAAAAAGATATTTGTTATTAATACCCTGTTCTGTTAGGAGTTCTGAAACAAGTCCGTGAATAGCTACACCTCTAAGTGATCCAACATGCACCCGTCCAGAGGCAGTCTTTTCATCTCGAATAATAATAGGCTCTTTCTTGCTTATTTTATCTTTGTAGCGAGTCTTAATTTGCTGGACGATATCGTCTGCCCAATACATGTATCTATAATAACGTAAATTGAGAAAATTTTCTTACTCGAGATTCACCACTTTATATTTCATCACTCCGCTTGGAGTTTTCAAGTTAAAGGCCTCGCCTTTCTTTTTGCCACGAAGGGCCTGACCGAGTGGAGAAGAAATTGAAAGTTTTTTCAGAGTCATATCTGCTTCTTCAGAACCAACAATAGTATATTTCACCTTTTCATTTTTGCCTTCTTTCTGAAGTTCAACAATAGATCCGACATTTACTGCCTCAGAATGATGGACGTCAACAATTTGAGCGGCCTTAAGCAAGGCATCTAATTTACTAATGCGGTCTTCAAGTAGAGCCTGGCGTTCGCGAGCCTGATGATACTCGGCATTTTCAGAAAGATCACCTAATTGTTTTGAATATTCAAGTTCTTCTGCTACACCCCTTCGGCCAGTCGTTCGAAGTTCGCTCAACTCTTTTTTGAGCTCATCATACTTGTCTTTTGTTAAATAGTGTGTGGTTTCCATCTTCGTGAAATGTTTAGCTAAAATTAGTCGAAAGTATACAGTTAATGTGACTAAAAGTAAAGTTACTTGAAATATTCAGGAGTATATAAGGCCATCCAGTCAAAGAGCTGGCGACCAACATAGGGAGCACCGATGAGATTGGTACGATGGCCTTTTTCCATAAGAATGGCAAAAGCATAACGTGGTTTCTCATAAGGGAAAAATCCGGTAACCCATGAATTAACATATTCCTTGCTAACACCAAGTTCGGCTGTACCGGTTTTACCTGCTATTTTGACATCATATATATCCAAAGCTTTGGCTGTTCCTTCCTGGACCGAAAGTCTCATGCCATCATGAATGACATCAAAATATTCTTTGGGTAATGGAATTTGTTTTGTGTTTTTGAGATTTTCGACATCATCTTTAATTACAGTTGGCTGAACAAGCTTGCCGTAACTCGCTATTGCGGCAATACCGCGCACAACTTGCATAGGTGTGACCTGGAAACCATATTGACCAATTGCAGTGTGATAAGTATTACCGACAGTCCAATTTTCATCAAAGACTTTCTTCTTCCATTCTGGATTTGGAATATTACCTTTTTGGCTACCAAAAAATTCTGGGCCGACTGGTTCACCAAAACCAAACATCCTTAAATATTTTTCAATATTGGCAATACCAATACCCCGTTGATCCTTGAACCCGCCGCCAACTTCGTAAAAATACACGTCAGAAGACGCAGCAATAGCATGGCGCATATCAATTGGCCCGTGATTTTTCCAATCTCTGAAAATTGAGGGTTGATCGGGGAAATATGGATTAGGCAGAACCAATTTTCCCTCCGTATAAATAATTTTATTTGCGGTTATGACCCCTTCATTAAGAGCTCCCATGGCCACAAAAGGCTTCACAATAGAACCTGGTACATACAAGCCAGCAGCAGCCCTGTCTAAAAGTGGATTATTTTTATCATTGAAATAACCTTGAATCTTCTCTCGATCAGCACCATCGGCTAAAATTTGAGAGCTATATTCAGGAAAACTGACCTGCGTAATCAGTTCGCCTGTTTCAATATCCATAATGACCCCAGCACCGCCAGTAAAACCAACCTGCTCCGAAAGCCCAGCAATAGTTTGATAGAGCTTATTCTGAATCCGAGAATCAATTGAAAGCATAACGTCCTGACCAGTTTTGGGTGGATCCATAACACTCTGGGAAACAACCTTCCCGAGTGCATCAGTTTCAGTAATTTTAATACCGTTAACACCTTGAACTGGATAATTGTAATATTTTTCTACGCCATCCATACCGACATAGTCTTCACGATAGTAAAAACCAGAGGTATCTTTTGAAGGATATTTTACATATCCCAAAATATTTGAAAGACCTGATGTGGTGGCATATTTTCGCAGCGAAAAATCTGAATCGAGTGGGTTATCTTCATTCCAAGCAAGAAGTTTTTTATTTCTATCATAAATAACACCACGATCTGAAAAAACAATAGTATGCCGTAAGCGATTATTTTCACTCCGAGCAGCGAAGACAATACCCTGATCAATTTGAAGCGACCAGATTTTATAGGTAAAAACCAGAGCAATACACAGAAAAAATCCGAGAAGTATGGCAATAGTCCGTTGTGAAATTGGCTTTTCCAAACGGCCTTCAAATTGATGTGTATCAAAATCAGGTAAATTTGAGGAATCCAGAAAAATTTCGTCTGGAGCAATTTCATGAGAAAGAGATACGGTATTGCGCCGTTGAAAAAATCTCTTTACCTTTTTAAAACTAATCATAGAATCTGAGCCGTGCTTTAATGCTTGTCGATATAATGACAAGAATAATGGCCGCTATGGTTATGACAAACTGAACATTATATAAACGATCGACAGGTGCATTATAAAGTGTATCAATAATAAATCCAAGGAGTATGAGTTCATAGTATGAGTGATACACAAAAAGAAATATAATCCCCAGACCAAATGCTACCCACCACGGAGCAAGAAATATCAGGATTACAAGCACACAATCTATAACCACTCTCGATACTTTCACGGCTGTTTTTCAATAGTTACAAATCGAATATGGGCAATATCTACGAGACTGCGAAATAGAACTCTATCAAAGGTATCTGCAGCGGCACCACTGACTTCTGTGATTGAGCCAAAGACGCTATCAGGAAATCGGGCCAATCTGACTTCATCACCTTGCTTAAATTCGGTATTTCGTGGCACTCGTATTTCAAAATTACCGCCACCCTTGCCTATAGCTACAGCCTGAAGCGATTGCGGCCCGACAAACACCTCAGTTTTATGTTCAGGTGTCGAATATAATAATGCATTCGATGTATGATTTGTTACTGTCACTATTTCGCCAACCACAAGCGTATTATTTATGAGCACTAAACTGCCAACCGTAATTCCATCACTCTCACCAGCATCAAGGATTAATGTGTCATACGGCGAGAAACCTGGCTTTGAAAGTATTTGGGCTAAAATAATTGGTCTCGAAGTAGGAGAACGCCCAAGCAAGCCTCGCAACGTTTCGTTTTCTACTTTTAAGGATGTACGTTCTGCTTCCAGAGCTTCAAATAAAATGGTCCGTTCTTGGAGCTGTCGATTATCGGCGATCAGAGAACGTTTTGAAGACAAAATCTGCCATGATCCTGACAATGCTCCCGTTGCGGCAAGCCTTGATTTTAGAAACGGCAAACCGGTCAGATGCGTTACCGGAGCGAAAAATTGAGGGGCAAAAACATTTACAAGAATAATAATTACCAATAAGCCCAAAAGTATTCCTACACTTACTAAGCGCTTCTTCTTTCTGCGGGCATTATCGCGTGGGGGGTAAATCATCTTCGTTAAGAATCAAAACTTCACTATACTTTACTAAATTTTCGAGAATTACCCCAGTGCCTCTGGCTACGGCTGTCAGAGGATCTTCGGCAATATGGACCGGAATTTTAAGATACTCGGCAAGAAGCTGGCTTAAGCCTTTGATAAGAGCCCCGCCGCCGGTAACATAAATCCCCCTCTGCATAACATCGGCAATAATTTCAGGCGGTGTTGTTTCTAACACTTCTTTGGCTGCTTCCAACAATGTATCGATTGATTGCTGAGTGGCTTCACGAATATCGGCATCAGTAATAACAACTTCACGTGGCAGACCGGTCACTAAATCCCGGCCTTTGATATTTGATTCTTGAGGAGTGTCACTAGCCAAGACCTGACCAATAGACATTTTAATATGTTCAGCCGTTTTTTCGCCAATAAGAATTTTAAACTCACTTCGGATATACGAGATAATATCACTATTGAGCTTATCACCGGCAATTTTCAAATTTTTTGAAACAACGACACCACTAAGTGAAATGACAGCAATATCAGTCGTGCCACCGCCGATATCCATAATCATACTGCCAATCGGTTCAAGGACAGGCAGACGAATGCCAATTGCCGCGGCCATCGGCTCTTCAACAATATATACTTCCCGCGCCCCGGCATTCTTGGCTGCATCGCGCACAGCTCGCGTTTCAACATTAGTAATACCTGAAGGAATTCCAATTACAACGCGCGGGCCGAGAAACTTTTTATTTTCCCGCTGGGCTTTGTTCAATAGATAGGTAACCATTTCTTCAGTAACTTCAAAATCTGAAATGACACCATCAACAAGCGGTTTTACGGCAATAATATGCTGAGGTGTCCGGCCGAGCATGTCCTTAGCTTGGGTACCGACAGCCACAACCGTACCGGTTTTTTGATTAACCGCTACTACTGATGGCTCATTAACCACAATGCCCCGACCCCGAAGATATACCAAGGTATTAGCCGTGCCAAGATCAATGCCAATATCATTACTGAACATCGTGTAGAATTTCTGTCGTAGCTCTTTAAACATGCATATTAACCTTTGATTGTCTTCAAATAGTACAGGAAAATATGAGGTGGAGCAAATTTAGTTTATGGCTTCTTCAGACTTATAGAGTTTTTCTTTTATTTCTTCTAAAACCGTTTGCCTTTCTTCAGCAGAAGTGGCATGTTCATATCGAGTTAGAAAATTACTTTCGGGATTATTTTTGATGTCTTCATGTGTAATACTTCCAAATTGACCTGCGTATTTAGGGAACCATTGAGCTAATTGTTCCGGTGGATGTTTGTAGTCAATATTTTTTATTCCAAGATAATCTGCTGCCAGATCTTGTTGCATATGAAGTCTAACTTTTGTATGAGTCTCGGGTTCAAACACCGGTTCTGTTTCCATATTATCTAATGAGTTTAATAATATCTTGAAATGTCACTACCAGCATCAGGAGTAACAACAGAGCAAAACCAACGGCATTAAAGGCATTGGCGATTTTGGAACTAATTGGCGTACCCTTTATTTTTTCAATAAGAACAAAAAGTAATCGTCCGCCATCAAGTGCTGGAAATGGAATGAGATTAATAACAGCGAGGTTAATTGAAATAAAAGCCGTAAACGATAGAAGGTAAACAATACCAAGTCGCGTTGCATCACCAACCATACCGGCAATACCAATAGGTCCTGTCACATCAGATAAATGAGCATTACCTGTAACTGTTTGATAGAGAAAGACAGCTAAGCCCACGGTGATAGCTTTTGCCAGGTACCAGGTCATTTTCATTGCTTCCCAGACAGCTTTATGAATAGGCAGCCTGAGGGTTCCTAATTGCTCAAGTCCGACACCAATAGCAGCCCGGTCAGAAACGATACCAGTTTTAGGTATGACATCAACTGTTTTTGTTTCTTCTCCACGCTGAAATGTCACTGTTACAATTTGATTTTGACGTGAACCAACAAACTGCTGAACTTTTTCGGCAGTTAAATTTTCAGCAACGGCATATCCTGCTTGAAGTTTTATAACTTTATCGCCGGCTTTTAATTCTGCCTTCTGAGCCGGAGAGCCAGGTTGAACATCCGTAATGGTTAGAACCGCATTTTGAACAATTGTCGAACTACTATAGCCTTCAGGTACAGGCATGCCAATCATAAAACCCAGAGAAAGGAGAAGCCAAGCAAAAATAATATTGAAAATGACTCCAGCTGCTAAAACCCAAGCTTGGATATATTTTGGTTTATTAAAAAAACTGCGTTCTTTTTCCGGACCAGTCATTGATTCCTCATCTGGATTTTCGCCAAAGATTTTTACAAAACCACCAAATGGAATAGCATTTAAGGAATATGTTGTCTCACCTCGTTTAAATTTGTAGAGTGTTGGCGGAAAACCCAAGCCAAATTCATCAACCCGAATACCTGAGGATTTTGCCGCCAGAAAATGCCCCAATTCATGGACAAAGACGAGTGCAGCCAAAACTATTATAAATACGATAATTGTCATATTAAGCCATTATTTCCTTTTCTTTGCGTTCATGCAAATCGTCTAATATGTTATTAGCATCTTTGATATGTTTTTCCATCTCTTCTTTAAAGCGAAATTTATCATCTTCACCCATACCACCTTCTTTTTCTTTGGTTTGGATATCAGCCCAAACGTCTTCACGAATTTTCCTGAGCGTAATTCTAGCTTGCTCAAGTTTTTCTTTAGCTAACTTTATAACCATCTGGCGTCGTTCGCTCGTTAATTCCGGAAATGACACTCTAATACCCTTATCATCAACAGCTACAGCTACACCAAGGTTTGCTGCCACAATAGCTTTCTCGGCCTGCTTGAGCTGGCTTAGATCCCAAAGTGTCACGCGCAATGTTCGCGGGTCTTCATTTGAAAGCGAGCCGAGCTGGTTTAAAGGCATTGGCGAACCATAGGCATCAACGGTTATTCCATCAAGCAAGGCGGGAGTCGCTCGGCCGGTACGAATTTGAGTTTGTTCCTTTTTTAACCACTCTTCCAAATCTTTAACTTTTTTCTTTAATGTTCCGAAATCGTAATTCATAAGGCTATTTTAGCAAAAATATTTAGTAATTCCTATTTCTTGACAAATTTTTTTAAATATACTATACTGAACTACAGAACAACCTTTGTTCATGATCTCCCCTTGGTGTGCGCGGCCTCCACCTAATCCCCCCCGATAGGTTTCAAAGCGACGCCCCACACCAGTCCCCTGAGACCTACGAGTTCCCCCCGACGCTCGTAGGTTTCTTTATTTATGGCAAAACACAAGCAATATGTTCGAGCAATAATTTTAATGACGGCGAGCGGTCATTAATATACATTCTCGAGTTTAAAATTTCTTTCAAAGCTTTTTCATTACCTGGTTTTGCATGAAGTTCATATATAAGCCCATCTAATAAGACTGCTGCTCCAGCTTTATCTTTCTCTTCAATAATGTCACTAACCATTTCCAGTCGCTCGGGTATTGTGGCCTTTAAAAATGTTTTAGCTTCATGATTTTCATCTCCCTTTTCTCGATATGAAACAACATTAGCCCTCGATCGCAATGTCGGCAAAATAATTTCAGCCGAAGGTATGATAATAAAAATATGGGTGCCCGCTGTTGGCTCTTCCAAAACTTTAAGTAAAGAATTTTGAGCTTCAACGGTCATCCCGCGCGTTTCAATAACAAAAATTTTTCGGCCACCAGCTAATGATTTATTAGCCTGAGCCTCTCGCAGCGCCCGGGCGTCATCAACAGCAAATGTATCATACTGGCTGTGCCAAAAGTCGGGATTGCCGGTCACTGATACCTTGAGGTGTTTTTTAAAAAAATCAAAAAGCTCATCTCGAATATTTTCCGCCTGACCTTCCAGCACATATGCATGATGAATATCACCAGTATTTTTATAGGTATCAATCAAAATTTTCATAATAGTAGTTTAGCGCTTTGAAATTATACTCTTCTTATAGGTATCGAGGTGTTCCAGAGCAATACCGGTGCCCTTGACCACACAATAGAGCGGATCATCTGCAAGCATGGCTTTAACACCAGTGCGGCGCAAGACGAGTTCTGGGAAATTCCGAAGTTGTGATGAACCGCCGGTCATAATAATACCCTGGTCAATAATATCGGCAGCAAGCTCCGGTGGAGTTTCCTGCAAGACACTTTTAATGGCATTGATCATTTCCCGCAATTCTTTGCTAATAGCTTTAACAATTTCATTTGTTTTAATCTCAACTGAACGCGGCAGACCAGTCACAAAATCCCGGCCCTTAATCATCATTGATAGTTCATCTTCAAGCGGAATAGCCGAGCCAATATTTATTTTAATATCTTCGGCTGATTTATCGCCGACTGAGAGGTTAAATGTTTTTTTAATATAATCGATAATCGCAGCATCAATTTTATTACCGGCAAATTTTACGGACGTGCAAGAAACAATGCCACCAAGAGAGATGACGGCAACGTCAGTTGTACCACCGCCAATATCTACAATCATTCGGCCAACCGGCTCCTGGATGGGAATGCCGGCACCAATAGCCGCTAGAATTGGTTCTTTGACTACAAAGGCATTCCGGGCACCGGCTTTAATAGCAGCCTCAATGACTGCCCGACGTTCTGTTGAAGTTACACCCGCCGGTACTGAAATCATCACTTCCGGTCGAGTTAAACTCCATTTGCCCAAAGCTTTGTTAATAAAATAGCGTAGCATCGCTTCAGTCACCCGATAATCGGCAATAACTCCATCTTTCATAGGTCGGTAAGCTACAATATTATCCGGTGTTCGGCCAATCATCTGTTTTGCTTCTGCTCCAACTGCTAAGACTTTATTATCCTGCTGCGAAACCGCTACCACTGACGGCTCATTGAGTACTATTCCTCTGCCAGGCACAAATACAAGGGTATTGGCGGTGCCGAGATCAATACCGATTTTTTTGGAAAAGAGTGCCATGACACAAGTATAATACGGGGTATTTCATCTTTTTACAATACAGATAGGTGTTGCAGAGATATAGCATATATGCTATACTCTTGACTTATGCTGGAAACATCATCTATAGACAAGAGCTTAAATCAGATCGGCAAGCTCATCGCCGCCCTTCGGCAGGAACGCGGCATTACCCAAAGTGATTTTGCTTTAAAGCTCGGCACTACCCAGAGCGCCGTAGCTCGTATTGAGCAAGGCGAACAAAACCTCTCGACCGAAATGCTCTCAAAAATTAGTGAAGCCCTAAATCGCGATATTATTCAGGTTTCCAAGGGTGCTTTTAATATTAGAATTACCGGCGGATATAAATTGAAAGGAGAAATTAAGACCAAAAGTTCGAAAAATGGCGCCATGGGACTCCTAGCCGCTTCACTTTTAAATAAAAATAAAACTATTCTCAAAAATGTACCTAAGATTGAAGAAGTCTTTCGAATGGTAGAAGTCTTTGAATCAATTGGTGTCTCAATCAAGTGGAATGGCAATGATTTGGAAATAAAACCACCAGAGAAAATAGATTTTCGAGCTCTGGATAAAACCGCGGCTGAAAAAACCCGTTCTATTATTATGCTCATTGCACCGCTCATTCACCGCTTTAAGAAATTTGCTCTACCCTTCCCCGGAGGATGTAATCTCGGTTCGCGAACGGTCCGGCCACATTTGTACGCCCTTGAGAAATTGGGTGTTCATATCGAAACTCGTCAGAAGCACTATGTTGTCCGAGCTCCGGTTTTAAAGCCAGCTGAAATTATTTTATACGAATCAGGTGATACTGTCACCGAGAATGCCATCATTGCCGCTGCCGGAATTCCTGGTAAAACAGTCATTAAATATGCTTCTGCCAACTATATGGGACAAGAAGTCTGTTTTTACTTGGAAAAACTTGGTGTGAAAATTGAAGGTATTGGCACAAGTACTATTACCGTGCATGGAGTTAAAAACATTGATAGTCCGATCACCTACTATTTAGCCGAAGATCCAATTGAGTCAATGTTTTTCATTGCTGCAGCAATCGTTACCAATTCCTCAATTACTATTCGACGATGCCCGATTGATTTTCTTGAACTCGAATTATTGAAACTTGAAAAAATGGGGTTCAAATATAAAATCCTGAAACGTTACAAAGCCTCAAATGAGCGCACCAATCTTGTTGATATTAAAACATATCAATCAAAACTCGTTGCTTCACCAGAAAAAATTCATCCCAATATTTATCCCGGATTAAATATGGATAACTTGCCATTCTTCGCTATTATCGCTACACAGGCTCAAGGTACGACATTAATTCACGACTGGGCATATGAAAAACGCGCTATCTATATTAAGGACATTGATAAACTTGGGGCCAACACGACCCTCGTCGATCCGCACCGACTCTATATTACTGGTCCAACAAAATTAAAAGCTGCTGAAGTTATTTGTCCTCCAGCACTCCGGCCAGCTGCAATCTTACTTATCGGCATGCTCGCTGCTCAAGGTACTTCAATTTTACGCAATATTTACTCTATAAACCGCGGCTATGAAGATCTCGTCGAACGCCTCAATTCTTTGGGCGCCAAAATCTCCATTTTACGAGAGTTCTAAACTCTAGAAAGTTCAAAAGTATTATTATGCTTTTCAAACTTTATCTTAAATTTTTCGAAGAAATTATCTTGACCAAGTAATAGAGGAACTGGTAAATCTCTTACAAAAATTGCAGGTGACTCAAACTCATCGCCTTGATCCTTTAATTTCATTTTTATTTTAGAGTTGAACATATGTACTGTAGCTTCACCAGTTGAGCCACTCATCTTTATAGGCGTGCATGTATTTAAATCAATACCGAAAAAATCAGCTATCTCTGCATTTACATTTGTTATCTCACACCCGGAGTCTATAAGCCCAACTACCTTTATCGATTTTCCACCATATGAGAGGTCAATATCTACATGAGGTGAATTGCAAGTACAAGTTCCATTCGCCTGGTAACGACAAGTATATTTATATTTTATCCATGCCATACTCTAACAAAAGGCATACCTCACATCAGATAATGGTACTTTTAGATATACCACATCATCTGTTTCAACCTGTTTTGCTAAACTCTGTAAATTACTAGAATATCCAATGATCTTTTTATGATCACTTGAAATAGCAACCCATTTGCCCTCATGTTCTTTATTAAACATCTTATGAAAGTGTTGTTGATTTGATAGATTTTTCATATTTTAATTTTATCACTTTCTTATAGTTGAGCCAGCTAGTCCAGGGGATAACCCATATTACTCATAGACGTTCGCAAGTCAAATCCATAACGCCTATTCAAAAATAATAATATTCGACTGATGAAATCTTAATTAGTAAAACTTAAATTAATGATAAAGCCCGAGTTTGACTTTAAACATAATATATGTTAATCCATTAACAGTACTTAACCCCGGTTAACACCGGAAGGAGCCAGCATGACCGTGATTTTCGAGGACGAGCTGTTGCTCGTTCGATCCAGCTCGAGTGGCGAGATCTTCGTCACAAACAAAGTGGACGGAAGGACAGAGATGAGAATCGGTCATCGCGGTGCCGATCTGACCATCACCTGTCATGACGGTACGCTCGTACCAGGTGAAATCAACGGCGTCTCCGCGATTTACGTTAGGGGTGGCAAGCCGCGCTAGTCGCCCACCAACCACACCTGAGCAGACGTTCTGCTCCCGCTTCGAAAGAGGCGGTTTTTTTATTGACTTTCCATTTCACTAAGCTAATATCTGAGATAGAACGGTAGAGTAACAGTTCAGCCCCTGCTCGTTGCAGGACGCGGACAAGTTACATAACCAAGCGAGGTGCCTCATGAGTCTCTCGAATCGGAAAGAGCGGAGAAACCGGATCTGGGCATTCGGTGGT